>NZ_CAJCKG010000006.1:0-124363 GCF_903970945.1 Curtobacterium sp. ME26 | reverse complement strand
TCGCGCTCGGCGCGGCATGCTGTGTGCGCGCCGAACACACCCCGACCAGGGGTGGAGAACCAGCTACGTGCGGCTGGTGAGCGCTCCGGGTGTTTCCCGGCTTGTGACAGTGGTTCGGCACCCTCCGCCGGAGGGTTTGGGTCGTTTCGGTCTCGTTACCGTTCTGTTACAGAACCGGGGGACACCCCCTCGAACGGGGGCCACCGGGAGGCAAGCGGCTGCACAGCGGTACGCTCCGACCGTGCCCGAGATCATGGAGGTCCGCGACGTGCTCGCGGTGATCCGACCCGCCGTGCTCGCGATGCTCCACGGCCACGAGGCCGCCACGCTGCGGCTGTTCCTCATCGCCACGGGGGACACCGACCTCACGCCGCTGCAGGACGACGACGTGGTGATCGAGAACAGCGCGATGGCGCGGTGGGAGATCCTGGGCGAGGACGGCGGCTCGAGCTCGTTGTGGATCGAGGACGGCTACGACCGGCTCGTCGCCGACGTGCAGAGCGACCTGCAGGACTTCATCGCCGAGAGCAGCTTCGCCTGGGGTGAACTGCGTCCACTGCCCCACCGCTGACCGACGTCGCTCGCGCAAGGCTCCCGGACAGCGGTGGAGCCGAGGGCGCGTAGCGTGCGCCGCATGAGCGACCAGCACAGCGACACCAACCCCACCGACGGTTCCACGGACGCGCCCGAGAGCGAGTTCCAGCGCACCGATGACCTGCCCGACGGCTCGTCCACCGGCAACGCGACCGAGGACCCGCAGCAGGACAGCGACGTCGACTCGGGCGGCGAGCCCGAGTCGCCGGACAACGAGCAGGTCTGACGGCCGTCGGCCCGGGCGCTCGCGCCCGGGCCGCTCCGACGTCGACCTGACAAGCTCGGAGCATGCAGCACCACTCCCCCGTCGTCATCGCCGGGTGCGGCGACCTCGGTGCCGAGGCCGGCCTGCGCTTCGCCGCGCTCGGACACCCGGTGACCGGCCTCCGCCGCCGTGCCGAGCGCATCCCGGCGCCGATCACCGGCCGGAGCGTCGACCTGCGGCACGAGGCCCCGACCATCGACCCGGACACCGGCGTCGTGGTGGTCGCGTTCGCGGCCGGGTCGCGTGACGTCGACGGGTACCGCGCGACCTACGTGGACGGCCTCCGGAACGTCCTCGACGGCATCGACGCGTCGGGGGCGACACCGCGCCTCCTGGTCGTGTCGTCCACGGCCGTGTACGACGTCGACGACGGCAGCGAGGTCACCGAGCAGACGCCGACCCGCGCCGCCACCCCGACGGCGGGCGTGCTGCTCGAGGCCGAGGCGCTGCTGCGCGACCGGGCGCCCGACGCCGTGCTCGTCCGCCTGTCCGGCATCTACGGGCCGGGGCGGGAACGCCTCGTCGAACAGGTGCGCAGCGGGCGGGCGACGCTGTCCACGGGCGACTCCCCGCACACGAACCGCATCCACCGCGACGACGCCGCCCAGGCGCTCGTGCACCTGGCGGGCGTGGACCAGCCCGCGCCGACCTACCTCGGTACCGACGACGAGCCCGTGCGGCTCGACGACGTCCTGACCTTCCTGGCGTCCGAGCTCGGCGCCCCGGAACCCCCGCGTGCGGACCCCGAGGGACGGCAGGCCGGCGGGGACAAGCGCCTGTCGAACGCGCTGCTCCGGTCCACGGGCTGGGAGCCGCGCTACCCGACGTTCCGCGAGGGCTACCGCGCGGTGCTCGCCGGCGAGGGCACGCGGCACCCGTAGTCAGGTGCACGGTCGACGGACGGGAGGGACGCGGCGGGCTCGCCCCGTGCCTCCCGGCCGTCGGGTGGTCGTGTCAGCGACCGTCAGTGCTCGTCGTAGTGGTCCTCGTGACGGGCGTGGCGGTGCCCGTCGTGCACGAAGTCGACGTGGTCGCCGTGCTCGACGGTCTCGTGCTCGCCGCCGTCCTGCTCGTGGTCGTGTCCCGCGACGTCGTGCTCGGCGACGCGGTGCGCCTCGGTCTCGGCCTCGACGGCGGGGGTGGTGTTCGGGTCCGACATGGTTCCTCCTGAGTGAGATCGGTTCTCACCTGGAGCGTACGTCGTGGCCGCCCGGATGTCCGGTCGCCGGTCACGCACGAAGCTCGAGCGTGACCCACTCCTCGTCCGTGACGTAGCCGAGGCGCTGGTTCGCACCGATGATCGCCGGGTTGTCCGCCGATCCACCGGTGCGGAACCGCCGGACGCCCTCCCCGGCCAGTACCTGCACCGAGAACGCCTTGAGGGCGACGCCGATCCCCCGCCCTCGGTGCGCCGACCGGACGACCGTGAAGTCCGTCTCGGCCGTGGTCCCGGTGACGTCCACGTAGGTCATCGCGAGCAGCAGCCCTGCCGCGTCGAGGGCGCCGAACGCCCGGCGCGTACGTGACGGGGTCGCTCGCTCGCGGTCCAGTGGGTCGTGCCGGGTCGCGAGGCTCCCCGGGTAGTCGCCGAGCGTCGCCGCGTCGAGCCGGAGAACGGCGTCGACGTCACCCTCGGCGAGGGAGCGGAGGGCCACCCCGGCACCGACGGTCGAGACGAGTGCGCTCAGTCGGTCGGCGTCGGCGTCCGAGACGTCCAACCGGGCGCCGAACGACCGAGCGGTCACCGACCACCCCTCCGCCTCGAGGCGCGTACGCCGCGGATCCCCGGCCGGTACGACGACGACGTTCCCCACGACCCGATCATGACACGACCCCGCGAGGCCGGTCAGTGCCAGCGGTGGTCCTGGATCGTCATCCGCGGACCGAACGCCGGCTTCCGGAAGCCCGAGCCCCCGATCAGCCGCACGACCCGCTCCCGGTGCCCGCGCCAGGGCTCGAGGAGCTCGAGCATCCCGTCGTCGTCGACCGGCCCTCCGGCGAGCGCCCACCCGACGAGCGCCGGGACGTGGAAGTCACCCACGCTCGGCGAGTCCGGGTCGCCGTGCGAGCGCTGCGCCGTCTCGGCGGCCGTCCACGGTCCGATGCCGGGTACCGACCGGAGCCGCTGCGACACGACGGCACCACCGCGGCCGAGGGCGAGCGTCCGCTCGAGTGCGGGCGCGAGCTTCACCGCGCGCATCACCGTGGCGGAGCGTCCGGGCTCGATGCCGGCGCGGTGCCACTCCCAGCTCGGGATCCGCGCCCACTGCTCGGGGGTCGGCGGGACGAACATCTCGACGGGGACCGGTCCCGGTGCCCGTTCGCCGAAGCGGCGGAGCAGGTACCGCCAGGCTCGCCAGGCCTGCCGCGAGGTCACCTTCTGCTCCATCACCGCGGGCACGAGCATCGCGACGACGGTGTTCGTCCGGAGCAGCCGCAGCCCCGGCTGCCGGTGTCGCGCCTCGGCGAGGAAGGCGTGCGCGCTGACGTCGAGGTCGGACCAGTCGTCGCCGCGTCCGAGCAGGTCCGGAGCGTGGGTGACCGCCCACGCGGCCCCGTCGCCCCACGCGGACACCGCGATCGCGTCGTTGCCCGCTCGGCGAACGAGCACCGAGGCCGCTCCGGCCGGTGTGCGCAGGGCGAGCCACGTGTCGGCGCCGACCACCTGGAAGGCGGGGTCGCCGGAGCCACGCTGCAGGGGCCGGAGGGTCGCGCGGACGTCCACCGCGCCTCCCGGCCGGTACACGGTGTCAACCCGACCGGCCGCGGCGGACGCGTCACCGGACGGACCGGAGGCGAGGGCGGCTGGCAGGGACACACGGGGATGGTAATGCCACACCACCGTCAGACATGATGGGAGCGTCCCCTGCACCAGACGACGGAGTTCCCATGCGCATCGGCATCCTCACCTCCGGAGGCGACTGCCCCGGACTCAACGCGGTCATCCGGGCCATCGTGCTCAAGGGCATCGCGATCTACGGGCACGAGTTCGTCGGGTTCCGCGACGGCTGGCGGGGCGTCGTCGACGGGGACATCGTGCCGCTCGGGCGCAAGGACATCCAGGGCATCGCGAAGCAGGGCGGCACCATCCTCGGCACGAGCCGGACGAACCCCTTCGAGGGCCCGAACGGCGGCGTCGAGAACATCACGGCGACCCTCGGCCGGCACGGCATCGACGCGATCGTCGCGATCGGCGGCGAGGGCACCCTGGCGGCGGCGAAGCGCCTGACGGACGCCGGGCTCAAGATCGTCGGCGTCCCGAAGACGGTCGACAACGACCTCGGCGCCACCGACTACACCTTCGGGTTCGACACCGCCGTCGCGATCGCGACCGAGGCGATGGACCGTCTCCGCACCACGGGCGAGTCCCACTCGCGCTGCATGGTCGCCGAGGTGATGGGCCGCCACGTCGGGTGGATCGCGCTGCACTCCGGGATGGCAGCGGGCGCGCACGCGATCCTCATCCCCGAGCAGAAGACGAGCATGGAGCAGATCGCGGCGTGGGTGCGTGCCGCCTACGACCGCGGACGCGCGCCGCTGGTGGTCGTGGCCGAGGGCTTCGTGCCCGACCACGAGGACAACGCCCACACCGAGCGGGGGCTCGACGCGTTCGGTCGGCCGCGGCTCGGCGGGATCGGGGAGCGCCTGGCACCGCTCATCGAGGAGATGACGGGCATCGAGACCCGCGCCACGACCCTCGGGCACATCCAGCGCGGTGGCACGCCGACGGCGTACGACCGGGTGCTCTCGACCCGGCTCGGCCTGGCGGCCATCGACGCGGTGGTCGAGGAGCGGTGGGGCCGGATGGTCGCGCTCCGCGGGACCGACATCGAGCACGTGTCCTTCGAGGAGGCGCTCGGCGAGCTGAAGACCGTGCCGCAGGCGCGGTACGACGAGGCCGCCATCATGTTCGGCTGACGCGGTTCCGCCACGTCGGACGGGAGGCACGGGGTAGCGTCCGGCGCATGACGCGCGCAGTCCTCGTCTCCCGTTCCACCCCGCCGACCGTCACGCAGGTCGACCTACCGGACCCCACCGAGGGCGAGGTCCTCGTAGACGTGACGTGCTCGAGCGTGAACTACAAGGACGGGCTCGCCCTCGCGGGCAACCCCGGTGTCGCCCGCATCGACCCGCTCGTCCCCGGCATCGACGTCGTCGGGACGGTGTCGGCGCTCGGCCCCGGTGTCCACGACGTCGCGATCGGCGACCGGGTGGTCTGCAACGGCGCCGGCCTCGGCGAGACGCGGTACGGCGGCTGGGCGGAGCACGCGGTGGTGCCGAGCGGCGCCCTCGTGGTGCTCCCCGACGCCGTCGAGGACTCCTTCGCCGCCGCGATCGGCACCGCTGGCTTCACGGCGATGCTCTCGGTGCTCGCACTCGAGCGCACGGTGTCGCCGGACGACGGACCGGTCCTCGTGACGGGAGCGTCGGGCGGTGTCGGCACGGTCGCGATCGCGCTGCTCGCCGCCCGCGGGTACCGGGTGACCGCGTCGACGGGGCGGACGTCCAACGAGGCCTCGCTCCGCGCGCTCGGCGCCGCCGAGGTCGTCGACCGGGCGACGATCGCCGAGATCGGCCGGCCGCTGCAGCGGGCGACCTGGGCCGGTGCCGTCGACAGCGTCGGGGGTGCCACGCTCGCCAACGTCCTGGCGTCGACACGGTGGGGCGGCGCCGTCACCGCGTGCGGCCTCGCGCAGGACTCGGCGCTGCCGACGACCGTGATGCCCTTCATCCTGCGTGCGGTGTCGCTGCTCGGCATCAACTCGGTCGAGGCCCCGCTCCCGCTCCGGCAGCGGGCGTGGGACCGGCTCGCGACCGATCTCGACCGCGCCCTGCTCGCCGACGTCACCCGGACGGTCGACCTCGAACGTGCGGTGGCGGTGGGCGCGGACGTCGTCGCCGGCCGCGTGCACGGGCGGACGGTGGTCGACGTCCGGGGGTGACGCCGACGCCCTCGCGGGCGATTTCCCAAGCGCTTGCTCACTGACACGCTAGGTTTGGTACACGGCACACACCGGACCCTGTGAGGAGCAGCGCATGCCCGTCCCCAAGTCGACCGTCGAGAACTCCCCCCGGAAGCTCCTGCGTGACGTCGTCTACGAGAAGATGCTGGCCGCGCTCCGCGACGGGACCCTCGAGCACGGCGAGCGCCTCAACGACGACGAGCTCGTCGCGTGGCTCGGCGTCAGTCGCACGCCCATCCGCGAGGCGATCGCGAAGCTCGTCGACATCGGGCTCGTCGAGATGGAGGCGAACCGGTACACCCGCGTCGCGACCCCGACGCTCGACGACTGGGTGACCGCGAGCCGTGCGATGACCGGGTTCTTCGAGCTCAGCCTGCGCTGGGGCGTCCCGGAGTACTCCGACGCCGAGGTCCGCGACCTGCGGAAGCTCCTGGACCGCGCGGACGACCTGCGGAAGGTCCGCGACAACGGCTTCAGCGGCGCGGTCACGGCCGTCATCGAGTTCGCCGTCGAGCACTCGGGCAACCCGCTCGTCCGGAACGCGGCACAGGGTGCCCTCGAGCGCGTCCGGTTCACGCTGAACCCGACGCCGCCGTTCGAGCAGTGGGACTCCGAGGCGTTCTTCTCGATCCTGCGCGAGTCGCTGGAGGACCGCGACGGCGAGACCGCCGCCGAGGCCGGGCGTGCACTCACCCGGAACATCGAGCACCACATCGACGCGGTCCGCTCCTCGCGGGGCTGACCGGAGCGGTGCGGGACACGGGGGCCGACCGGGCGGACACCCGGGAGACGCCGTGGGACGACGCGTGGCTGGCGATCCTCCGCGCCGCTCGTTCCGGCGTGCTCGCGGAGGGCAGGCCGTGGTCGGTCGCCGAGCTCGCCGCGCGACTCGGTGCCGCGCCCGGTGCGGTGCGCGGGGCGCTCTTCCGGCTCGAGTACCAGGGGTTCGCCCGACGGGTCGACGACGACGTCGTCGTCCTGACGCAGGCCGGACCCGAGCGGTGGGCCGCCGGCACCCGCGCCCTCGTCGGCATGCTCGAGTACGCGGTGCGCAGTGCGGTCCCGGTGCTGACGACAGACGACGTCGACCGCTACCGCACGCTCGTCGACGAGGCCGACCGAGCCCTGCGCCTCCGGTCGGACGGCGCACGGTCGGCACTGCTCGCGACGCTCGGGTTCTGGGTGGGCATGTGTCCCGACGTGCTGCTCGCACGCTTCACGCGACGCATGCTCGAGCTCGTCACGTTCGGGCTCGTGCCGGGGACCGCGTGGCGCACCTGGGACGCCGACGCCTGGCTCGCCTCGTCCCTGCTCGCGGCGACCACGGGCGACCGTGACACGGCCCACGACGCCGGCCACGCGCTCGCCCGGTTCCGCGACGTCCGGGTCGCCGACGTCGAGGCGCAGGCCGGGCTTGCGGACGGCACCCTCGTGCGTCCGCCGGACCTGCGTCCGGCCGTCCCGACCGTCGTGCCGTCGAGCGCCGTCGGCACCGCCTGGGACGCCCTGCTCGGCGCGGTCCGCAGCGGCGCGCTCGAGGCCGGGCAGCGGTACACCGTCGACGACGTCGTGCGGATCACCGGGCAGCGGGACGCCGACGCGGACCTCGCGGTCCGGCAGCTCGAGGTCATGGGGCTCGCCCGGTTCCTCCCGGGCAACCGCACCGACTTCAGCCCCCGCACACCGTCGCTCGACGAGTGGGCGGAGAACGCCGCCGCCGTCGTCGCGTTCGCCGAGCTCGGTCTCCGGATCCTGGTCGGACACGACGACCACACGCAGGTCGCCGAGGCCCGGGCGATCGTCGACCAGGTCCGCCGCCACGCGACCGTCCGCGACCCGCGACTGACGAGTGCACTGGTCGACCTGGCCGGGTGGATCGCCGACCACGTCCCCGACCCGTTCGTGTGCGACGCCCTGCACTACACGCACAGCCGCGCGTTCCTGCTGCTCGACGAACCGCCGCCGTTCCGGCAGTGGGGCGTCACGGACGTCGCGGCGCACCTCGACCGGGCGTTCGACGGGGACGAACGGGCCGCCGCGAACGCCGCGCACGCCCTCGCGCGCCACGTCGACGCGCACGTGGCCGACGTCCGGGACCGGTACGGCACGATGGGGACGTGACCGACCTCCTCGTCTCCGCCACCGGCCTCCGCGTCACCCGCTCCGGTCGCGACCTGCTGCACGACGTCGACCTGACCGTCCGGCGCGGTGAGCACTGGGCGCTGCTCGGACCGAACGGTGCGGGCAAGTCGACGCTGCTCACCGTGCTCGGGGCGGCCGGTCACCCGACGGCGGGGACCGTCGAACTGCTCGGGCGCCGGCTCGGTCGCGTCGACGTCCGGGAGCTCCGCGAGCACATCGGGCACGTCGACCCCCGCCACCGGATGCTGTCGCCGCTGACGGTGCTCGAGACCGTCCTGACCGGGCTGACCGGCACCGCCGACCTCATGCTGCGCTGGGAGCCGACACCCGAGCAGGTCGCCGCGGCACGTCGGCACGTGGCGGACGTCGGCCTGGAGGCACGGGTCGACTCCCGCTGGCCGGTCCTGTCCCAGGGGGAGCGCGGTCGGGCGCTCATCGCCCGGGCGCTCATGAGCGAGCCACGGCTGCTGCTGCTCGACGAACCGGCGACCGGGCTCGACGTCGCCGCGCGCGAGCACCTGCTCGAGACCGTCGACGCCCTGCGGCAGCGACACCCGGACCTCGGCAGCGTCATGGTGACCCACCACCTCGAGGACCTGCCCGCGTCGACCTCGCACGCGATGCTGCTGCGGGACGGCGCCGTGGTGGCGCAGGGTCCCGCCGACGAGGTGATCACGACCGGGGCGGTGTCCGACGCCTTCGCGTTCCCGCTGACCGTCTCGCGTGACGGGGGCCGCTGGCAGGCGCGCCGCGCGCGGTAGCCGTCCCGCGCCTCCCGGCCGTTGTCCCGCTCGTCCCGCTCGCGAAACGCAACGTCGGCGGCTCCGCGCAGCGGGATGTCGCTGCGAGGAACCGCCGACGTTGCGTCTTGCGGAAGTGGCTCGGGCTAGGCCGTCGCGGCGGCCGCCGCCCGCGCGGCAGCCGGCAGCGCGTCGAGCACGCGGCCGACGGCAGCGTCGTCGTGCGCCGCCGTGACGAACCACGCCTCGAACACGCTCGGCGGCAGGGTGACCCCCGAGTCGAGCATGCTGTGGAAGAACGGGGCGTACCGGAAGACGTCCTGCGCGCGGACGTCGTCGTAGTTCCGCGGCGCGGTCTCGGTGAAGGCGAACGAGAACAGGTTCCCCGCGTGCTGCACGGTGTGCGCGACGCCCTCGGCGGACAGCGCGGCGCTGGTCGCGTCGGCGATCGTCGCGGCGGTGCGGTCCAGGTGCGCGTACACGTCGGGCGTCGCGGCCCGGAGCGTGGCGGTGCCGGCGGCCACGGCGAGCGGGTTCCCGGAGAGCGTGCCGGCCTGGTACACGGGGCCGAGCGGTGCGAGGAAGTCCATGACCTCCCGACGGCCGCCCAGCGCGGCGAGGGGCATCCCGCCACCGATGACCTTGCCGAACGTGATGATGTCGGGCTTCCACCCGGTGCCCTCGGGGACGGTGCCGTCGGCCTCCAGGCCCCACCACCCGGCGGGGCCGACGCGGAAGCCGGTCAGGACCTCGTCGACGATGAGCAGCGCACCCTGCGCGTGCGTGATCTCCGCGAGCGCCCGGTTGAAGCCGGGCTCCGGCGCGAGCACGCCCATGTTCGCGGCGGCGGACTCGACGATCACGGCGGCGATGCGCTCGGAGTGCTCGTCGAACGCGGCCCGCACGGCGTCCAGGTCGTTGTACGGCAGCACGAGGGTCTGCGCGGCGGTCTCGGCGGTGATGCCCGCGCTGCCCGGGAGCGCGAGCGTCGCGACGCCCGAGCCGGCCTCGGCCAGCAGCGAGTCCGAGTGACCGTGGTAGTGCCCGGCGAACTTCACGAGCAGGTCACGGCCGGTGTAGCCGCGGGCGAGCCGGATCGCGGTCATCGTCGCCTCGGTGCCGGTCGACACCATCCGGAGCTTCTCGATCGGACCGTCGCCGTCGACCTGCACGCGCTGCTTCACGAGCTCGGCGAGCTCGGTCTCGCCCGGGGTCGACGCCCCGAAGGACAGGCCGCGGGACGCCGCCTGCTGCACGGCCTCGACCGTGCCGGGGTGGGCGTGCCCGAGGATCGCGGGGCCCCACGACGCGACGAGGTCGACGTACTCGCGACCCTCGGCGTCGGTGACGTACGCGCCCTTCGCGGCCGTGAGGAAGCGCGGGGTCCCGCCGACGGAGCCGTAGGCGCGGACCGGCGAGTTCACCCCGCCGGGGATGCTGTCCTTCGCGCGACCGAAGAGCGCGTCGTTGGTCGTGGTCGGTGCGGTGGTGGTCATTCGGGGGCCTTCCCGGTCGAGGCGACGCCGGACACCGCCGCGGTGCTGCCGGACGTGCGCAGGCCGGCCTCCTGGTTGAGCTTCCGCGCGATGTCGACCGCGAAGTACGTCAGGATCGCGTCCGCGCCGGCGCGCTTGATGCCGACGAGTGCCTCCATCGCCGCGGCGTCGCGGTCGATCCACCCGTTCTGGGCGGCCGCCGTGATCATCGCGTACTCGCCGGAGATCTGGTACGCCCACACGGGGACCTCGGAGACGTCGGCGGTCCTGGCGAGGACGTCGAGGTAGCTCATCGCGGGCTTCACCATGACGATGTCGGCGCCCTCCTCGATGTCGAGCAGGACCTCGCGCAGGCCCTGGCGGCCGTCGGCGGCGTCGATCTGGTAGGTCCGGCGGTCCCCGACGAGCGTCGAGGCGACGGCCTCGCGGAAGGGCCCGTAGAACGCCGAGGCGTACTTCGCCGAGTACGCCAGGAGCGCGGTGCCGCTGTGGCCGGCGGTGTCGAGGGCGCCGCGGGCGGCGGCGATCTGGCCGTCCATCATGCCGCTCATGCAGACGAGTTCGGCGCCGGCCTCGGCCTGGGCGACCGCCATGTCGCGGTATCGCAGGAGCGTCGCGTCGTTGTCGACCGAGCCGTCGGCGGCGAGCACCCCGCAGTGGCCGTGGTCGGTGAACTCGTCGAGGCACAGGTCGGACTGCACGACGAGCGCGTCCCCGACCTCCTCCTTCGCGATGCGGATCGCGACGTTGAGGATGCCGTCCGGGTCGGTCGCGCCGGACCCCTCGGCGTCCTTCGACGTCGGCACGCCGAACAGGTTCACGCCGCCGACGCCCTGCTCCGCTGCCTCGTTCAGTGCGCGGCGGAACGAGTCGAGCGAGTGCTGCTGCACGCCCGGCATGCTCGAGATGTCCACGGCGTCGGTGGCGCCCTCGCGGATGAACATCGGCAGCACGAGCTCGGCGGGATGGATCCGGGTCTCGGCGACGAGTCGGCGCATGGCGGGGGTCGCACGGAGCCGCCGGGGGCGGACCTGGGGGAAGCGTCCGGTCACGATGACCTTCCTGTTCTGGGGTTCGGGTGGAGGGTCTCGACGACGGCGTCGAGGAGGGCTTCGGCGGACCGCTCGCGGGCGACGACGTGCACGGGGAGCCCGGCTGCACGGGCCGCTTCAGCGGTGGACGGTCCGATGCACGCGACGTGCGTGCGGGGGTCGAGGGGGGTCATCCGGCGGACGACCTGCTGCGCGACGCTGCCGCTCGTCACGAGCACGGCGTCGGGGGGTGGGGTGAGGACGACCGGCTCGTCGCCCGTCCCCACGGTACGGTACGCGACCACCTCCGACACCGGGATGCCGCGGGCCCGCAGCGCGTCCACGAAGGTGGGCGACGCGATCTCGGAGCGGGGGAAGAGCACGTGCGGCGCGTCGGCCGGCAGCGCGGCCGCGAGCCCGGCGGCCGACTCCTCGTCGGGCACCAGGTCGACGGACCACCCGGCAGCACGGGCGGCCCGTGCGGTCGCCCCGCCGACGCACGCCACGCGCACACCGGCCGGGAGGCGCGGCATCCGCCCGGCGACCACGCGCACGGCCGTCGCACTGGTCACCGCCAGCCAGGGGGCGCCGGGACCGGCCCCGTCGGGACGGGTGCGGTCCGCGGGTGGTGCGTCGCGCCTCCCGGCCGGGTCCGTCAGTCGGGCGAGGGCCGCGTCGAGGGCTGCCGGGTCCGCCGGCGGCGCGTCGGTGATGAGCGGGACCACGACGGGCGCGAGCCCGCGTGCGCGTGCCGCCTCGGCGACCACGTCACCCCACGCACCGCCGCGCGGGACGAGGACGACCGGGGGTCGTGCCTCGTCCGCGGCGGGGGTGGTGTCGTCCGTGATGGTGCCTAGTCCGTCGCGGTGGTCGGCGTGGACGCGGTGTTCGTCGAGGCGTCGTCGGCCGGCTGCTCGGCCCCGGGCGTCGCCAGACCGGGTCCGGCGGAGTGGTCGCCCTCGGCGGGCGTGCCGGAGACCGAGGAGGCCAGGTCGGCGAGCTCGGCCGCACCGTTCTCCAGCAGCTCGGCGGCGACCCGACCGGCCACCTCGAGTGCCTCGTCGAGACGGTCCTGCGCGGACCCGTCGAGGTGCGCGGCGTGCGACGCCGTGCGGTACTCCGAGCCGTCGGGGCGGTAGACCGTCGCCGACACGAGCAGCAGCTCGGCGTCCACGACCGCCGTGGCGCCGATCGGTGCGGAGCAGCCGGCCTCGAGCTTCGCGAGCACCTCGCGCTCGGCCGTCACGGTGAGCCGGGTCGGTGCGTGGTCGAGCTTCCGGAGCGCGGCGAGCAGGCCCTTGTCGGTCTCGTCCGCGCGGATCTCGACCGCGAGCGCACCCTGGCCCGGGGCGCTCGGCCAGAAGCCGAGGTCGAGGAGCTCCGTCGCGGCGTTCAGCCGGTCGATGCGTCCGAGGCCCGCGGCGGCGAGCACGACGGCGTCGAGGTCGTCGTCCACCCGACCGAGCCGGGTGTCGATGTTGCCGCGGATGTCGATCACGTCGAGGTCGGGACGCTTGGCCTTGAGCTGCGCGACGCGGCGGGGTGACCCCGTGCCGACCTTCGCGCCCTCGGGCAGGGTCTCGACCGTCGCGCCGTTCCGCGCGACCAGGACGTCTCGGGCGTCGGCGCGCTTCGGCACCGAGGCGATCGTCAGGCCGTCGTACGGCGCGGTCGGCAGGTCCTTGAGCGAGTGCACGAGGACGTCGACCTCGCCGGCGACCAGGGCCTCGCGCAGGGCGCTGGCGAACACGCCGGTGCCGCCGAGGCTCGCGAGCGAGGCGCGGTTCGTGTCGCCCTCGCTCGTCACGGTGACGAGTTCGACCTGTCGCCCGGCCGCCTTCGCCAGGCGGTCGGCGACGTCCTGCGACTGCGCGACCGCGAGCCGGCTGGCACGGGTACCGAGCCGGATCGCAGCGGGGCCGTCCGTCACGGGGCGACGCCGGCCGCGGCGGGCTTGAACCCGGCACGCACGTTCTCGCAGCAGCCCGGGCGGCACACGTCGTACCAGGGGCCGATGTCCGTCAGGTGCGGGCGCTCCGCAGTCGGCGTGCCGTTGACGCGCTCGAGCACGAGGTCGACCAGGCCGGTCACGTACGCCGGGTCCACACCGGGCGTCTGCGTCCGGAGCGACCAGAAGCCGAGCTCGCCCGCGGTCTCGGTCGCCTCTTCGTCGAGGTCCCACATGACCTCCATGTGGTCGCTCACGAAGCCGAGCGGGACGATGAGCACGGCGCGGGTCGGACCGCCCTTGAGCTCCTCGTTCATGTAGTCGTTGATGTCGGGCTCGAGCCACGGCTGCGTCGGGGGGCCGGATCGCGACTGGTAGACGAGCTTCCAGTCGGGCTTCGACGTGCCCCGGAGGTGCGCGTGCTCCGGCTGCTCGAGCAGCTCGTTCCACGCCTGCTCGAGGACGACCTCGCCGACGGCCAGGTGCTGCGCCTCGTACGCGCCGTGCTCGTCGAAGCCGCGGTAGTCGGGGCCGGACTTCGCGGCGTCGGTCGACGGGATGGAGTGCGTCGAGAACAGGATGCGCAGCTCGGTGGCGACGTCGAGCCCCTCGTTCTCGGCGATCGCGCGGGCCATGCCGTCACGCACGCCGTCGACGAACGGACGGACGAAGCCCGGGTGGTCGAAGAACTGCCGGACCTTGTCGACCTGGATCGTGTCGATCAGGCCGGTCTCGGTGAGCACGCGGGCGTAGTCCTCGCGGTACTGCCGGCAGCTCGAGAAGGACGAGTACGCGCTCGTCGCGATCGCGATGAGCTTCGTGTAGCCCTTGTCGGCGGCCTCGGTGAAGGCCTCCTCCAGGTAGGGCTCCCAGTTGCGGTTGCCCCACAGCACCGGCATGTCGATGCCGCGGGACGCGAGCTCCGCCTCGAGCGCGGCCTTCAGCGCGCGGTTCTGCGCGTTGATCGGGCTGACGCCGCCGAAGTGGCGGTAGTGGTGCGCGACCTCCTCGAGCCGCTCGTCCGGGATCCCGCGGCCGCGGGTGACGTTGCGGAGGAAGGGGATGACGTCGTCCTGGCCCTCGGGGCCGCCGAAGCCGGCGAGCAGGATCGCGTCGTACGCGGTCGGCACCTCGACGTGCTCGGGGCCGTCGACCGCGGCGGCAGTGGCGGCGAGGACCGCGCCCTGCCCGTTCGTGATGCTCGTCGGCACTGCGCTGGTGTCGGTCACGCGTTCGTTGTTGTTGCTGGTGTCGGTCACGACAGCACCTCCGGCAGCTCGGCGGTCGTCACGCGACGACCGGTGAAGAAGGGGACCTCCTCGCGCACGTGCAGGCGCGCTTCGGTGGCGCGCAGGTCGCGCATGAGGTCGACGAGGTCGACGAGCTCCGGGCTCTCGAGCGGCAGGATCCACTCGTAGTCGCTCAGGGCGAACGTCGCGATGGTGTTGGTGAGCACGCGACGGTACTTCGCGCCGGCGATGCCGTGGTCGCGGAGCATCTTCGAGCGCTCGTCCTCCGGCAGGAGGTACCACTCGAAGGACCGGACGAACGGGTACACCGTGATCCAGGCCTCGGGGTCCTTGCCGCGCAGGAAGGCGGGGGTGTGGCGCTTGTTGAACTCGGCCTCGCGGTGCATGGCCATCACGTGCCAGACGGGCTCGGCGTCGGCGAACAGCCCGGTGCGCCGGATCTCGCGCAGCACGGCCTGGATCGCCTGGGCGTCGTCGCCGTGCAGCCAGATCATGACGTCGGCGTCGGCACGGAAGCCGGAGACGTCGTAGAAGCCGCGGATGGTGACCCCGCGCTCGGCGGCGCGGGCGACAACGGCGTCGAGTTCGGCGACCGCCCGGTCGTCGTCGTGCGAGACGGGGCCGAGCGGCCGCTGGAACACGGCCCACAGCGCGAACGCGGTGAGGAGGTTCGGGTCGATGCCGCTCGCCGGGTCGGTCTCGTGCGCGGGGCTGCTGGTGGCGTTGTCGTGCGGTGCTGCGTGCACGTCGGAGCTCATGGTTCCTCGTCTTGTCGGTTGCCTGGGTCGTGGCTGCGCGCCGCGTCCGGAGGACCACCGATCCGGCGGTCTACCGCCGTCGGAGCACCACCACGACGATACTCCCGACCACCGCCACGCCGGCTGCGAGCCCGGCCAGGTAGGGCACCGGCTTCTCGTCGATCCCCTGCTTGACCTTCGACGCCGCGATGCCGAGCTGCTTCGGCACGTTCAGCTTGTCCTCGATCGCGTCGAGCGTCTCGAACAGCTGCGTGCGCAACGCGTCGACGCGGTTCGCCAGGTCGTCGTGCTGGTCGGTCACAGGGGTCCTCACGTCGGGGGTGTCGGTCGCCCCGCTCAGGAGCGGGGGGTGCGGTCGTGCTGACCGGGCTTGTTGCCCAGGCCCTTCACCGCGTTGATGTCGTCCTTGACGCTGTCGATCGTGCGCTTCGGCGTGAGGGGCAGCCCCTTCTTGAAGCGCTTCCAGCCCACGAACCCGAGGATCCCGGCCACGATGAGCATGAGGACGGCGAGCAGGAGCGCGGCGAGCCACGCCGGCATCACGGTCGCCAGACCCATCACGGCGGCCGTGAGCAGGACCCCGATCGCGTACAGCACGATGACGAGCGCGCCGACGAGGAGCCCCGCGGCGAGGCCGAAGACCTTCGCCTTGGCGATCATCTCGGCCTTGAGCAGGTCCACCTCGCCCTTGACGAGGTTCTTCACCAGCTTCGGGACGTCCCCGACCAGACCGAACAGCGATCGCGACTTGCGGTCGCGGGTGTCGGTCATGAGGTGGTCGTGTCCTTCTTCTGGCTGACCTTGCGGACGACCTTCTTGGTCTGCTCACCGACGAACTCCGCCACGTCCGGGCCCTTGTCCTGGATGAACTCCTCGGCCTGGTGCACGCCCTTCTGGACGTTGCCGTTGTTCCAGATCTTGCCGCTGACGGTCTTGATCTGCTCGTACCGCGCCCGTCCGGCTCGCGATCCCAGGACGTACCCGAGTGCGGCGCCGGCGACGAACAGGAGCTTGCCTCGCATGTGCGATCCTCCGTTGTTGAGGGGTGTGCGGTGGTCATGCGCCGAGCGGTATACGTCCGGCGTTCCACTCACAGTAGCCCTCGGGGCCTCGTCGGTCCGCTCAGGAATCCAGGATGCGTCCGGCAGCAGCGCGCGCGGCGGCGACGATGCCCGCGAGACCGCGTCCGGACGAGGTCTCCCCGATGCCGACGACGCCCTCGGTCAGGCCGGCCGCCGCCAGGTCGGGTCCGTACCAGCGGACGCGGGCGGCGCCGAGCACCCGGTCCGCCGTGACCGGCACCCCGAGCAGGGCGGTCGCGTCGCGGGTGGCGCGGGTGCCGACGGCGTCGTCCGGCGCGACCGGGAGGCTCGTGGCCGCGCCCGACGGGTCCGTCACGTCGTCGTGCGGCGGGGTCGCGTAGCTGAGCCGCAACACGTGCCGTCCACCGGCCGCCTCGGCGAGCCACGGCCACTTCGCGGTCGCGTGGGTGAGCGCCTTCGCACCGACCCCCGCCGCATCGGGGTGGACGAGCATCCCGGTGCCGCGCGGTGCCGCGTCGAGCTCCGGCTGGTCGACGACGAGCGTCACGAGCTCGATGCCGGTGCGGTCCGGTGCCGTGGTCCGCGTCGGGTCGGCCGTCGAGGCGAGCACGTGCTGCGCGGGCAGGCGCTCCCGGGTGCCGTCCGCGGCCAGGGTCTCCACGGCGTACCGCTCGACGGCCGTGGCGCGGGTGCCGAGCCGGACGTCCACGCCGTACGTCACCGTGTCGGCGACGAGCTCGTCGACGAGGCGGACGATGCCCCCGCGGATGCCCTGCACCGCGGAACCCGCCGCCGCACGGGAGCGGAGGGCGAGCACGGCACGGGCGAGGGAGCCCTCCCGCTGCAGGGCCGCACGGAGCCCGGGTGCGACGCGGTCGGGGTCGAGCTGGTCGGGGTGCGTGGAGTAGACGCCGCCGGCGACGGGGACGACGAGGTCGTCGAGGACGCGCTCGCCCATCCGCTTCCGGACGAGCGCCCCGAGCGACTCCGCCCGGGCGCCCACCGGCGAGGGCAGCAGCGAGTCCATCTGTGCGCGGAACGCGGCGCCCTGACCGATCACGGCGAGGACGTCGGCGGCCATCGGGCTGCCGGGGATGCCGAGGAACCCGGCCTGCGGGATCGGGGCCGTCCGACCGTCGCGGGTCATCAGCCACGCACCGCGCGGGTCGGGCGACACGATGTCGTTGCCGAGACCGAGCTCGGTCGCGAGCCGCTCGACGGCGTCGGTCCGGGTCGCGAAGGACTCAGCACCCATGTCGAGGTCGAGCCCGGCGACGGCGTGCCGGCGGAGCATCCCGCCCAGGCGGTCCCCCGCCTCGACGAGGACGACGTGGGCCCCCGCCTTCGCCAGGTCGCGGGCGGCGACCAGTCCGGCGACCCCGCCGCCGACCACGACGACGTCGGTCACGCGGCGGACTCCTCGCCCACGCCCGTGCCGTCGCCCAGCGAGTGGACCAGTTCGACGACGCGGGTCAGCACGGCCGGGTCCGTCTCCGGCGGGACACCGTGGCCGAGGTTCACGACGTGCGCCCGGGCCGTGCCGCCGCGGCGGACGACGTCGCGCACGTGGGCCTCGAGCACCCACCACGGGGCGGCGAGCATCGCGGGGTCGATGTTGCCCTGCACGGTCACACCGGTGCCCACGCGGCGCACGGCCTCGTCGAGCGGGAGCCGCCAGTCGACACCGACCGCGTCCACCGCGACCGTGTCCGCCGGGTCGCCCAGCGTCGTCATCTCGTGCAGGACCTCGCCGCTGCCGACGCCGAAGTGGATGCGCGGGACGCCGAGGTCGGCCACGTGCCCGAGCGCCGTCGCCGAGTGCGGGGCGACCGAGGACACGTAGTCCGCGCGGGACAGCGAGCCGACCCACGAGTCGAAGAGCTGCGCAGCCGACGCGCCCGCGGTGACCTGCGCACGGAGGAACGCACCCGACACCCCGGCCGCCCAGTCGAGCAGGCGCGCCCAGGTCTCCGGGTCGCTGTGCATCATCGTGCGGGCGCGGATGTGGTCCTTCGACGGCCCGCCCTCGACCAGGTACGCGGCGAGGGTGAAGGGCGCGCCCGCGAACCCGATGAGCGGGGTGTCCCCGAGCTCGGCGACGGTGCGCTGCACGGCCTCGGTGATCGGCGCGAGCGCGTCCGGGTCGAGCGGGGCGAGGGCGTCCACGTCGGCGGCGGTGCAGATCGGCGCACCGAGCACGGGGCCGCGTCCGGGGACGATCTCGACGTCCACGCCCGCGAGCTTGATCGGCACGACGATGTCGCTGAAGAAGATGCCGGCGTCGACCCCGTGCCGACGGACCGGCTGCAGGGTGATCTCGGACGCCATCGCCGGGTCGAGGCACGCGTCGAGCATGGCCGTGCCGACCCGCAGCTCGCGGTACTCCGGCAGCGAGCGGCCCGCCTGGCGCATGAACCAGACCGGCAGCGTCTCCGGGCGGTCCCCGCGGAGCGCCCGGACGAGCGGCGACCCCGAGGTCCGGCCGGTCACGAGCGGGTGGCTGTCGGGCAGGGCGGCGGGTGCGGCGGTGGTCACGCTCCGATCATCCCATCCGCGGCCGGAGGGGACACCGAGCGCATTCCCGGCTGCCGGTCCGCTGTGCACGCGGAGGGCGAACAGCCGGTGAACCGATGGCGAGTTACCATGGAACACGTGCTCATCTGTCTCACGGCGTCGCACCGCAACGCCAGCTTCGACCTCCTGGAGCGACTGAGCATCGGCGCACCGACCGCGGCGAGCCGTCTGGTGACGGACTCGGGCGTGCTCGACGGGGCCGTCGTCCTCGCCACCTGCAACCGCTTCGAGGCCTACCTCGACATCGCGGGGGACGACCGCGACTCCGCCGTCTCGGCCACCGTCGACGCCGTCGCCACCGCCAGTGACCTCGTGCCCGCCGAGGTGCTCGAGTCCGTCAACGTGCTCGGCGGCGGGGACGTCGTGCAGCACCTGTTCGCCGTGTCGAGCGGCCTCGAGTCCGTCGTCGTCGGCGAGACCGAGATCTCCGGCCAGGTCCGCCGCGCCCTCGAGGACGCCCGCGCCAACGGCACCACGACCTCCGACCTCGAGCGCCTGTTCCAGGAGGCAGCGCACACCTCGCGCGGCGTGAAGACCCGCACGCGAATCGGTGCCGCCGGTCGCTCGCTCGTGCGTCTCGGCCTCGAGCTCGCCTCGTCGCGCATCACCGACTGGGCCCGGACCCGGGTGCTGCTCGTCGGCACCGGCAGCTACGCGGCCACGACCATCGCCGCGCTGCGCGACCGCGGTGCCGCCGACATCCAGGTGTTCTCGCCGTCCGGCCGGGCACCGTGGTTCGCCGCGAAGCACGACCTCGTGGCCGCCACCGACCTGCGCGAGGCGATCCGCGCGTCCGACGTCCTCATCACCTGCACCTCGACCGAGGTCCCGGTCGTCGAGCCGGCGGACCTCGACGACGGTCGGCGCCGCATCGTCATCGACCTCGGGCTCCCCCGCAACGTCGATCCCGACGTGGCCCACGTCGACGGCGTCGAGCTGCTCGACCTCGAGACGATCAGCATCCACGCCCCGATCGCCGAGCTGAACGCCGAGTCCGAGGCGCGCCAGATGGTGGACGACGCCGTGTCCCGGTTCCGGGCGCAGGCGCTCGAGCAGTCGACCACCCCGGCACTCGTGGCCTTCCGCAAGCACGTGTTCGACATCCTCGACGACGAGATCGACCGCGCGAAGCGCCGCGAGGGCGACACCGAGGCCGCCGAGCAGACCGAGCGCGCGCTCCGGCACCTGGTCGGCGTCCTGCTGCACCGGCCGTCGGTCCGCGCGCGGGAGCTCGGCCGTGCCGGTCGCGGCGAGGAGTTCGTCGGGGCGCTCGACGCCCTGTTCGGGGTCCGTCCCGAGCCCGAGGCGGAGCTGCCGGCGCCCGTGGTGCCGCTCGCGGAGCGCACCGCGCCCGAGTGCCCCGTCTCGACGGACCGCACCGGCGAGGCGGACGCGAGCTGAGCCTCCCGGCCCAACCACGAACGCTCCGTGTCAGCGCGCTGCTGCTGGTGCGCGACCGGCGCGTGCTCATGGTGCGTGCCCGCGGCCGCGACGTGCTCTACCTGCCCGGCGGCAAGGCGGAGCCCCACGAGACCGACGTGCAGGCAGCGCTGCGCGAGGCGCGCGAGGAGACCGGCCTGCACCTCACCGAGGCTGACGTCGAGCCCTTCGGTACCGTCACCGAGGCCGCGCACGGCCAGGGCGAGGGGACGATGGTCGCGATGGCGTTGTTCATCGTCCGGCCGGGAGGCGCGACCGACTCCGCCACGCCCGTCGCCTCCGCAGAGGTCGACGAGGTGGAGTGGGTCACCTCCGCGGACGCCGACCGGTGTCCGCCGGCGGGCGTCGAGACGCTCCGCCGGCTGGTGGACGCCGGCCTGGTCGACTGAAGATCCGACCAGCCTGGGCCGGGGTCACTCGGCGTCGCTCAGTCGGTCTCGCTCACTCGTCCTTGTCGACGTAGTGCCCGGTCTCGCCGTCCTGGGCCGGCTCGGCCTCACCCGGGATGTCCGACTCGACGTACTCGCCCGTGTCGGCCGCCGGTGCGTCGTCCGGCCGCGTCTCGCCGGGGATGTCGCTGGAGACGAACTCCCCCGCGGGCTCGTGCGACTCGACGTGCTGCTCGCCCGGGATCTCGCTGTCGGTGAAGGCTCCGGCGTGGGGCTCGACGCCGTCCGCCCGGCCCTCGTCGCCGCGTGCCTGCTCGTGCTTGCCTGCCATGTTCCGACCTCCGTCGCTCGTGTGCCTGGCTGTGTCGCGAGTGTGGACGCGACGTCTGGACGCTACCCGAACGCGACGGGACGGGCCGGAGTTGCGTCGAGGCATGCACCGCAGCACCGCCGCTCCCGTCCTCCTCGCGACCACCGGGGTCGTCCTGGCCCTCGCGCTCACCGGCTGTTCCTCCGGTGGTCCGGACACGGCGCCCACCGCGACCCGGACGGTGACCGCCGCGCCGACGACCGGGTCCTCGTCGGCACCGTCGCCCGGGTCGTCCGCGCCGTCGACGGCTCCGACCTCGACGGCGGCACCGAGCTCGAGCGGTGGGACCGCGGCCGGCGGCCGCTGTGACACCGGCTCGCTCGCTGGGAGCATCGAGTCGGGCAGCGGCGGTGCCGCGGGCAGCACCTACGTGCACCTGGCCCTGCGGAACACCGGGTCGAGCACCTGCACGCTGCAGGGCTGGCCGGGGGTGTCCTTCGTCGGGGGTGGTGACGGCAGCCAGATCGGCGCTGCCGCGACCCGCGCCACGGACTCGCCGCACCCGACCGTGACGCTCGCCCCCGGGGCCGTCGCCGTGGCCCCGCTCCAGGTCACCACCGCCGCCAACTACCCCACCGAGAAGTGCCAGCCGGTCGCGGCGGACGGCTTCCGCGTCTACCCGCCGGGGTCGAAGGAGTCGCTGTTCGTGCGGGACACGGACTTCACCGCGTGCCGGTCCGCCGACGCCGGGCTCCTCAACGTGTTCGGACTGGTGCCGGAGGGGCAGGCGGCGGAGTGACGTGCGTGGTCCGGCCGGCTACCCGCCGGGCGTCGTTCGTGGGTCCGGCCCTGGTGGTGCGGGCAGGTCGAGCACGAGGGTCCGCTCCGTATCCGAGCCGGACGTCCCGAAGTCCGGGCACGGGACAGCACGCGACGACACCGCGGAGCTCCCTGCGGTGAGCTGTGCGCGGAAGCACCCGTAGACGGTCGCACTGCTCGAGAGACCGCCGCCCTGCGCGGTGCCCGACGCGTAGGCGGACACCTCGACCCCCGTGGACGACCGCGCCGTCCCGTACACGGCGGCTCGCAGGTTGCCGCGCTGGCGAGCCAGCTCCGCAGGGGTGAGCGATTCGACGTCCCCGTACCCACCGAAGCGCTGCTCGCGGACAGCGGCCTGGAGCGCGGGACCATCAGGGGCCCCCAGCGCCGTGCTGCTCAGGGCCCGCAGCAGGCGGGACCCGTTCGCCTCGGCGATCTCGGTCGCGTCCGACGTCGGAGTGTGCACCTCGACGGAGCAGCCCGTCAGGGCGACCGCGATCACCGCGACGACCGCACCCACGCCCGCCCGGGCCGGCCTGCTCAACGAGGGGCTCACCGGTACGAGGGGGTGTGCACGACCTCGAGCACCTCGGTGCCGACGGTGCGCAGGGCCTCGATGACCGCCAGGCGCTGCTGCAGGGTCGCGTCGTCGAAGGTCACGGTGACGGCGTAGCTCACGGACGAGCCCGGCCCGCGGAGGATCCCGGCCTCGGCGCGGACCCCCGTCGACGAGCCCGTCACGACGACCGCCTGCAGCCCGTGGTCGAGCGCCCGGTGCGCCAGCGGGTCGACGCCGAACGCGCCCGCGACGAGTGACGTGTCACTCGCCAGGGACAACCACCCGAGCACCCGGTTCGACACCGGCTCGTCGACGACCTCGCCGAGCGCCAGGCCGCGCATGAGCCAGGCGAGCTCCCCCGACGGCGCCACGGAGGCGTCCGGGGCGTCGTCCGGGCCGCGGCGGTCGCGGACCCGGTCGATGAGCGCCGTCCGGTCGATGCCGAGCGCCTCCGCCCGGCGCCGGACCGCGTCGATGCCGACCGTCGAGAGAAGGGCGTTCATCGCCCACGCGTCCGCCGTCGCGCCGACGAGGGTCGCCAGGTCCGGCACCTGCATGGTCGGTTCCTGCAGGAACTGCCACAGGCCCGCACCGGTCGCCGTGTCGCGGGCCATCCGCTGGAGCCGGTCGCCGTGCAGGCGTCCGTCCTCGAGCTGGGCGGCGACCTCGATGAGCAGGAGGATCCGACCGAGGCTCGCGACGGGCTGGACGAGGGTGTCGTCGACGGCGAGCAGGGCCCTGCCGGTCGAGGTGTCGATGACGGAGGCACTGACGGACGCGCCGTCCCGTGCCAACGCGCCCAGCGCCTCCAGGCCGGCGCCGAAGCGTTCGTCCGCCCCGCCGCGGTGCCGTCCGCGCGCACGGGCGCCGTCCCCGCCACCGACCTGTGGTCGGCGACGGGGACGGCGAGGTGCGTCTGCGTCGGCTCCGGGCTGCGCACCCGGCTCGGGGGCACCCGGATCGGACGACGGAGCCGCGTCCGGCTCGGTCATCACCAGATCGCGACGCGCTCGGCCGGGTCGAGGTACATCGCGTCCGACTCGGTCACGCCGAAGGTGTCGTAGTAGACGTCGATGTTGCGCACGATCTGGTTGCAGCGGAACTCGTTCGGCGAGTGCGGGTCGATGCTGAGCAGGCGCGCGGCCTCCTCCGGGCGGATCGCCATGCGCCAGGCCTGCGCCCAGCTCAGGAAGAAGCGCTCGGCACCGGTCAGGCCGTCCACCACCGGGGGCTCCTGGCCGTCGAGCGACAGCAGGTAGGCCTTCCACGCGATGGACAGGCCGCCGAGGTCGCCGATGTTCTCGCCGATCGTCAGCGCGCCGTTGACGTGCGCGTCCGGCACCTCGGTCGGCACCAGGGCGTCGTACTGGGCAATGAGGGCCTTCGTGCGCTCCTCGAAGGCGGTGCGGTCGGCCTCGGTCCACCAGTTCTGGAGCCGGCCGTCGCCGTCGTACTGCGAGCCCTGGTCGTCGAAGCCGTGCCCGATCTCGTGCCCGATGACGGCGCCGATCGCACCGTAGTTCGCGGCGGCGTCACGCGCGGCGTCGAAGAACGGGAACTGCAGGATCGCCGCGGGGAACACGATCTCGTTGAAGCCCGGGTTGTAGTACGCGTTGATGGTCTGCGGGGTCATGAACCACTCGTCGCGGTCGATCGGCTTGCCGATCTTGCCGAGCTCGCGGTCCACCTGGAAGCTCGCGACCGCGCGGACGTTGCCGATCAGGTCGTCGGGGCTGACGGGCAGCGCCGAGTAGTCGCGCCACTTCACGGGGTAGCCGATCTTCGGCGTGAACTTGTCGAGCTTGTCGAGTGCCCGGGCCCGGGTCTCCTCGGTCATCCAGTCGAGCGCCGTGATGCTCTGCCGGTACGCCTCGACCAGGTTCGCGACGAGCTCGTCCATCTCGGCCTTGGACGTCTCGTCGAAGTGCTCCTGCACGTAGATGCGCCCGACCGTCTCGCCCATCGCGCCCTCGACCAGCGAGACGCCGCGCTTCCAGCGCTCGCGCTGCTTCGGTGCACCGGTCAGGGCGGTGCCGTAGAACGAGAAGTTCGTCGCCGACATCGCGCTCGTCAGGTACGCCGCGGAACCGCGGATGACCTGCCAGCGCAGCCAGTCCTTCCACGCCTCGAGCGGCTGCGAGCGGAGCAGCTCGGCCAGGCCCGTGACGAACGAGGGCTCACGGACCACGACGGTCCCGAATGCGCCCTCCGGGGCCCCGATGGCCTGCCACCAGAGGTGCAGGTCCGCGCCGTTGGCAAGGACGGTGACCTCGTCCCACGACATCTTGTTGTAGGTCTTCTGGCTGTCACGGGTGGTGACGTTGTCCCAGTGCACCGCGGCGAGCGCCGTCTCGAGTGCGATGACGGCCTCGGTGCGCTGGCCGCTGTCGGCGAAGCCGGCGAGCGGGAACATCGACGCGACGAACTCGCGGTACTTCGAGCGGATGTCGGCGAACCGCTCCTCGCGGTAGTACGACTCGTCGGGGAGCCCGAGGCCGGACTGCTCGAGGAACACGATGTACGACTCCGGGTCGCCCGGGTCGTTGTCGACGAAGAGCTGCACGAAGCCGGGCAGGCCGAGCCGCTCGAACCGGCCGACCATCGCGATGACGTCGTCGACGGTCTCGACCGCGTCGACCTCGCGGAGCAGCGGGTCGATCGGACCGGTGCCGAGCTCCTCGAGGTGGTGCTCGTCGGTGAAGGACGTGTAGAGGTCACCGACCTTGCGCTCCTCGGTGCCGGGTGCGGCCTGCTGCGAGCGCTCGACGATGTCGCGCACGGCGACCTCGGCCTCCTCGGCGAGGACCGTGAAGGAGCCGTACCGTGCCTTGTCGTCGGGGATCGGTGTCTGCGCGACCCAGGTCCCGTTCACGTGCCGGTAGAGGTCGTCCTGGGGGCGGACGTCCGGGTCGAGCTCGTCGGTGTGGATCCCTGCGGTGCGTGCGACGTCGGTCATGCGGTCCACGATAGCCACCGGGGCCGCGGCCGCTCGGAGTCGGGGGCGCAGCGGCGCAGTCCGGGTGCCCGCCGATCCGAGGTCAGCGCTCACGGCGGACGATCCTGGTCACGCCGCGCCCCGGCCGGTGCTCGGATCGTGTTGAGTGCAGGGATGCGTGCCACCACCGGACCGACCCCGAGCCCCGGAGCGGCCCCCGCCGTGACGACGACCGGTCCGAGCACCACGGCGAAGGGCCTGAAGCCCGGCTCGGTCGGGCTCCTGGGGAGCATCGTCGTCAGCCTGTCGTCGACGGCCCCCGCCTACAGCCTGGCCGCGAGCCTCGGCCTGGTCGTGGCGAGCGGCGGCGTGCTGCTCGCCGGCGTCAAGGCGCCGAGCATCCTGCTGCTGGCGTTCGTCCCCATGTGGATGATCGCGGTGGCCTTCCAGGAGCTGAACCGTCTCGACCCGGACTGCGGCACGACGTTCACGTGGGTGACCCGTGCGTTCGGGCCGACGACCGGGTGGCTCGGCGGCTGGGGGATCATCGCCGCGGACGTCATCGTCATGGCCAACCTGGCCCAGATCGCCGGGTCGTACGGGTTCCGCTTCGTCGGTGCGGTCACGGACGTCGACGCGATCACCGCACTCGGCGGCGACACCCTGTGGTCGACGGTCGCCGGTGTCGCCTGGATCGCGGTCATGACGGTGGTCTGCCACCTCGGTGTCGAGGTGTCCACCCGCCCGCAGTACGCGCTCCTCGGCATCGAGGTGCTGGCACTGGCGGTGTTCGCGGGGGTCGCGGCGTTCCGCGTGCTCGACGGCACGGCCGGCGTGACGTCGATCACCCCCTCGCTCGACTGGCTCTGGCCGAGCGGTCTCGACCCGGCGACCGTGATCGCGCCCGCGATGCTGACCGCGCTCTTCATCTACTGGGGATGGGACACGGCCCTCTCGCTCAACGAGGAGACGACCGACCCGCGACGCACACCGGGCCGGTCGGCCGTCATCAGCACCGTCCTGCTGCTCGGCATCTACGTCCTCCTGGCGACGGCGACGATCGCCTTCGCCGGCGTCGGGACGGACGGCATCGGTCTGGGATCACCGGGCAACGCCGACGACGTCTTCGCCGCGATCGCGCCCGCACTGTTCGGGTCGTCCGTCCTCGGGCACGCGGCGACGGCGCTGCTCGCGTTCGCGATCCTGACCTCGGCGTCGGCGTCCACGCAGACGACGATCCTGCCGACCGCCCGCACGGCGCTCTCGATGGCGGCCCACGGTGCCCTGCCGTCGCGCTTCGCCCGGGTGCACGAGCGCTTCCGCACCCCGACGTGGTCGACCTTCGGGATGGGGATCGCCTCGGCCGGGTGCTACGTGCTCTTCACCGTGCTGTCCGGCACCCTGCTCACCGCGCTCATCGGGTCCGTCGGGCTGATGATCGCCTTCTACTACGCCCTCACCGGGTTCGCGTGCGTCTGGGTGTTCCGACGGACCCTGCTCGACAGCGCGCGCCACTTCGTGGTGCGCGGCGTCGTCCCGCTCCTCGGCGGCGCGACGCTGACGGTCGCGTTCGGCTACGGGCTCGCGCAGTTCGCACGGCCCGACTGGCTGCAGGACGCGGACGGGAGGAACGTGACGGTCCTCGGGATCGGTGCGGTCGCCGTCGTGGGCGTCGCCGCCATCGCGGTCGGCGTCGTCCTCATGGTCGTGTGGCGTCTCCGGTCGCCGGGGTTCTTCGTCGGACGCACCGGCGCGGCGGGCAAGGACCCGGACCCGGTCGAGCGACGACAGCCCCGGCCCACCGTGGATCGCTAGGGTCGTGATCGTGAGTGTTCGTCGTCGCGCATCGCGCGCTGTCTCCATCGGCGTGGTCGCCGCGCTGGCCGCTTCCCTGACGGGCTGCGGCCAGGGAGCCGGTGTCAACGCCGACTACGCGAAGATCTGCCGCGACAACTCGACGCAGAAGCGCCTCCCGGACGACGACTGCAACAACCACGGCGGCCACGCGGGCTGGTACTACCTGCCGGTGAGCAGCAGCCGCAGCACCCGGGTCCCCGCGGTCGGCGAGCGCGCCTCCGGCGGGACGACGTCGCTGCCCTCGGGGAAGACGGCGAAGTCCGGCCTCTCGTCGCGCGGTAGCTCCGTCTCGAAGGGCGGCTTCGGCGGATCCGGCGAGCACGGCGGGTTCGGCGGCTGATGGAGCGCGTGGAGTACACGCCGCGACCGGACTGGCAGCGGAAGATCCAGCAGACCGGGCTCGTCTACTCGCGGTCGCACCGCGAGGACGGCACCGAGGTCGAGTACTGGAACGACGGCGCCGCCTACGTCTTCACCCTCCCCGAGGTCGAGGCGCTCGAGCAGCAGACCGAGGAGCTGCACCGGATGTGCCTCGAGGCCGCCCGGTACATGGCGTCGGGCGAACTCGGCACCCTCGGCCTGACGCGGGACGGCTTCGAGCTCGCAGCGTGGTCCCTCGAGCAGGGCGAGCCGGACGTCTACGCGCGCTTCGACCTCGCGTACGCCGGCGACGGCTCCCCCGCGAAGCTCCTCGAGTACAACGGCGACACCCCCACCGGGCTCATCGAGGCGTCGGTCACGCAGTGGCACTGGATGCGCGAGCGCGTCGAGTCAGGGGAGCTGCCAGCCGACACCGACCAGTGGAACGGCATCCACGAGGCGCTCGTCGCACGGTGGCGGACGCTCCTGCACGACTCGCTCCGCGCCGAGGACGGCGGACGGCTGTTCGTCGCGCACTCGGACCTCGACACCGCGGGCGAGGACTGGGACACCGTCGCGTACATGCGCGACCTCGCCGGCGAGGCCGGCTGGGAGCACACCGGCATCGAGATGAAGGACATCGGCTGGCACGGTGTCGCCCGGCAGTTCGTCGGCAACCAGGAGCCCGCGGGGTCCGCGCGGAGCGTCTTCACCCTGCCCGGCGACGAGCCCGGCACACAGTGGCCGGTCATCCGGAACCTGTTCAAGCTCTACCCGTGGGAGGACCTGGTCTCCGGGGAGGACCGCGCCACGGGCGACCAGGAGTTCGGGGCCTTCCTCGTGCGGGACCGCGGTCGGCTCGGGCGCTGGTACGAGCCCGCCTGGAAGATGTTCCTGTCGAACAAGCTCCTGCTCGTGGCGCTCTGGCGGCTGTTCCCCGGGCACCAGAACCTGCTGCCGTCGTACGCCGACGGGCCGAACGGCATGACGGACTTCGTCGTGAAGCCGGTCTTCGGCCGCGAGGGCGATGGCGTCGCCGTCCACCGCGCCGATGGGTCGGTGACGTCGAACGGCTCGGAGTACCGACGCGCAGGGACGGCCGGCGAGCGGGTGTGGCAGCAGTACCACGAGCTGCCGGACTTCCCCGGGTCGAACGGGCACAACCATCCGGTCCTCGGGTCCTGGGTGGTGGACGGCGAGTCGTTCGGCGTCGGCATCCGGGAGTCCGACGGCCCGATCACGGACTACTGGTGTCGGTTCGCGCCGAACATCATCGCGCCGGGCTGAGCGGGGCCGGCTCGTACGCCGTAGTTGAGCCGTATCGACGCCCGCGTCTTGATCTCTGCTCAAGTGGAGGCGCTCCGCCTATCGGTCAACAACGAACCGGTTCTTGCTGCTGACGATCCGAAATAGCGCGGTTCACCTGTTCGGCGGCGGTGCGAATGTCGCCCGGAGCTGCCGGCCGCGGTACCCAGTGGAACTACGTACCGACGCTGAGCGCTGACGGCTCATCGACCTACGATCTGTCCATGGGCATCGAACCGCTACGCGCGCGAAGGTTCCCGGCACCGACCAGCGCCCGCCTGCTCGTTCTTCTGGCGGTCGTCATGGCAGTCACCGTCGTGGCGAGCATTGGGATGTGGCTGACCAGGACGAGCACTGAACGTCTCGCCGATGACGGCGCGAACACCACCGGCACACCTACCGGCGAGATCTGTTCCTTTGAAGTGCGGAAGCACAGGGGTTCATACACGCAGTATGCGGCGATCTACGCATACACCGTCAACGGACGCCGCTACGAGGTCAAAGGCGCAGCCCGCTTCGGAGAAGTTGCCGATGTCACCACTGATGCGACTGGTGTCGAGGTCAGGTACTTGCCGGGGAAGCCGACCGAAGCCATCGCTCACGACGAACGTATTCAGCGCACTCCGAACGGATCCCAGGCCACACCGAAGGTCACAACAGACTGCAAGGTAGCGGCATCTCGCCCGTCGGGCACTGGCGTCTGCAAGCCACAACCGGAAGGTGCCAGCGACAGATGGTAGCCGTTACTTCAGGTGACCCGCTGGCTCCTCGCCCCCTTCTAGTGAATTGACGACACAGAGGAACACGGCTCGCCTTTATCGCATTTGCGCCGCACCTCCCGGGAGGATGTCGTGCGTCAACGCTGTTGACTCGAGAAGATTCGCCGTCACAAGCACTCGCGCCCAGCTGCCGGGTTGAGCTTTCTAGCAATCTGAATGTTTGGGAGTCAAGGCACGTCGAATATTGATCGACCGCGTGAGGGCTCGACTTTTGCGTTTGCACACATTGAAGATAAGTTCGCCTGCATTCAACAGGGTACTAGTGCGGCTGGCGGGTGGGGCGGATAGCTCCTGAGTCATTTTCTCTTCCTATTCACTAGGAAAACAATCGTAAGACTGATGGCGAGAATCGCCAGTGCAATCCAACCGAGCCCTGAGGCACCTGCTGCAAACATACGACCACTCTAGTCACTGAAACTCAGTGTACGCCGATCCGGCCGCAATCTCGAGTCCAGAGAAGGCTCCGCTAGCTACACCAGCAGCGTTCCCAGCCTTCAGACCGGCACCCGAACTTCCAATTCCAAGGGTCGCTACACCTAGAATGGCGGCGCTGCCAATTGCTGCGAGGAATTTTGGTTCCCGTAGTCGTCGTACTCCATGCTCGTGCTGCTGCCAGAACTGCTCGTGATCTTCGACGGCAGGTACGTCGCCGCCGCCGCGGACGAGGATCCGTACTCAGCGGAGGACGAGGAACCCGAGCCGGACTGAAACGAGGTCAGCGACTGGTTGTTGTTCTTGTCGTAGGCGTTGGTGGTCTCACCGGTGCTGTCCATCCCTGAAGCACCGACCTGTGACGTGGCGACACCGTTGTTGGCCGAGCTGTAGGTCTTGGACCGCTCACGGCCTTCCGGGTCGACCGTCTTCGTGACGATGTCGTTCTTGTCGAGCGTGTAAGTGGTGTGCTTCGCATTCGCGACCGTCAAGTTCTGGTCCGACCGCGGGTCCGCGACCGCCGTCGACGTGTCGCTGACATACGACAAACGAGTCACCCCGGTACTGGGTGAACTGCCGTCGCGTTCGACTGGGACACCTGCGTGACGCGGTCGGAGCTGTCGTAGGTGAACAAGGTGACGCCGCCGTTCGGCGCGGTGATCGAGGTCAGGTCACCGTTAGTGTACCCGGACGTGGTCTTCGTGCCAGTCGCGTCCGTGTAGGTCGTGACACTCAGGACGCCACGGAGCATGCCTCACCTGCGCACCCCACAAGAAGGGACGATCCGGAACAGCGCGGACTGGTAGAGCGCGCGCCCGCGCCGACACACTCCACCCGCGAAGGACCCACCCCACCCGGTACCGTCATCCCATGGCACTCGGCTGGAAGCTGCACGGTGACGGCGCGACCGTCTCCTCCTCGACCATCGTGGCGCCGGACGAGCGCCTCTCCTGGGGCCGCACGATCGGGCTCGGCGTCCAGCACGTCGTCGCGATGTTCGGCGCGACCTTCCTCGTCCCGCTCATCACGGGCTTCCCACCGTCGACGACCCTGCTCTTCAGTGGCATCGGGACGATCCTGTTCCTGCTCATCACGGGCAACCGGCTGCCGAGCTACCTCGGGTCGTCGTTCGCGTTCCTCGCCCCGATCGGCGCGGCCACGAAGATTGGTGGGATCCCGCTCGCCCTGTCCGGCATCATCGTGGTCGGTGTCCTGCTCGCGATCGTCGGTGCGATCGTGCACCTGGCGGGCGCCGGGTGGATCGACCGGCTCATGCCCCCGGTGGTCTCCGGCGCGATCGTCGCCCTGATCGGCTTCAACCTCGCACCCGCCGCCCGCGACAACTTCACGAAGGCCCCGGTCGTCGCGCTCATCACCCTCGCGGCGATCATCCTCGTCACGGTCCTCTTCAAGGGGCTGGTCGGCCGGCTGTCGATAGTGATCGGCGTCGCGGTCGGCTACGGCGCGGCGCTCGTCGGCGGCCAGGTCGACCTGTCGAAGGTCGGCGAGGCGGCCTGGATCGGCCTGCCGACCTTCACCGCTCCCGCGTTCGACGCCGGGCAGCTCGCGGTCTACCTCGGCTTCGTGCCGGTCGTGCTCGCCCTCGTCGCCGAGAACGTCGGCCACGTGAAGGGCGTCGGCCAGCTGACCGGCCGCGACCTCACGCCGCTGACCGGTCGCGCGCTCTTCGCCGACGGCGTCTCGACGGTGCTCGCCGGTGCGGGCGGCGGGTCGGCGACGACGACGTACGGCGAGAACATCGGCGTCATGGCCGCCACCCGCGTCTTCTCGACGGCCGCCTACTGGGTCGCCGCGATCGTCGCGATCCTGCTCGGGCTGTCGCCCAAGGTCGGCATGATCATCTCGTCCGTGCCCGCCGGGGTGCTCGGCGGTGCCACGACCGCGCTCTACGGCCTGATCGGCGTGATCGGCATCCGGATCTGGGTCGAGAACCGCGTCGACTTCGCCAAGCCCAAGAACCAGCTCACCGCCGGCATCGCGCTCATCATGGGCATCGCCGACTTCACGTTCTCGTTCGGCGGTGCGACGTTCGGCGGCATCATCGTGGGCACGATCGCCGCGATCGTCGTCTACCACCTGATGGACCTGGTCGGCCGGGCCCGCGGCACGGACCCGGCGACGCCGGAGGCGTCGGACCAGGCGCACGCCGCGACCGGTGCGGTCCCGGCAGAGCCGCGCGCGGACTGAGTCGGACCACCTGACGGACGGGAGGCCCGTGGCGACGCCGCCACGGGCCTCCCGTCCGTCCACCGGTCACGCCGCAGGGCGCGCCGCCGGTCACCGGACCGGCCGCGGGACGGCCAGAATGGGCCGGTGCCCCGACCCACGACCACCGCCGAGCGCGCCGAGCGCCGGTCGGTCGACCGGGACGTCGTCCGCCTCGCCGTCCCCGCACTCGGGGCCCTCGTCGTCGAGCCGCTCTTCCTGCTCACCGACACCGCACTGGTCGGCCACCTCGGGGCGACCGCCCTGGCGGCCGTGGGGCTGGCGAGCGTCGTCCTGCAGACGGTCACCGGGCTGCTCGTCTTCCTGGCGTACGCCACGACGCCCGCGGTCGCACGCGCGCTCGGCGGCGGCGACCGTCGCGGAGCGGTGCACGCGGGCATCGACGGCATGTGGCTCGCGCTGGCACTCGGCGTCGTGCTCGCGCTCGTCGGGTGGCCGCTCGCCGGACCGCTGGTCGACCTGTTCGGGGCGTCGCCCGAGGTGTCGGCCGCAGCGACCGCGTACCTGACCCTCTCGCTGGTCGGCCTGCCCGGGATCCTCGTCGTCACCGCCTCGACCGGACTGCTGCGCGGGCTGCAGGACACCCGCACGCCGCTCGTCGTGGCGACCGTCGGCTTCGTGGCGAACGGGTTGCTCAACGCCGTGCTCATCTACGGCGTCGGGTGGGGCGTCGAGGGGTCCGCCGCCGGCACCGTCGTGGTGCAGTGGGCGATGGCCGCGGTGTACGTCGTCATCGCCGTGCGCGCCGCCCGGGCCTCGGGTGCGCCGCTGCGCCCGGGCGCCTCCGGGGTCGTGCGGGCGCTGCGCTCCGGTGCCTGGCTGTTCCTCCGGACCGTGTCGCTGCGGGTGGCGATGCTCGCGACCGTGGCGACCGCGAGCGGGCTCGGGACGACCGGCCTGGCGACGACGCAGGTCGGGCTGACCGTGTTCTCGACGCTGGCCTTCGCGCTGGACGCCCTCGCCATCGCCGGGCAGGCGCTCGTCGGGCACGGCCTCGGCGCGCGCGACCCGGCACGGGTACGGCTGGTCACGCGGCGCCTCGTGGTGCTCGGGATCGTCGGCGGCGTGCTGCTCGGCGTGGTCGTCGTCGCCGTCAGCGGGGTGCTCGGCCCGGTGTTCTCGGACTCCGCCGCGGTCCGGTCGGCGCTGCCGGTCGTGCTCGTGCTCATCGCCGTGGGGATGCCCGTCGCCGGATACGTGTTCGTGCTCGACGGCGTGCTCATCGGCGCCGGGGACGCGCGCTACCTCGCGCTGGCCGGCGTCGTGAACCTCGTCGTGTACCTGCCGCTGCTCTGGTGGCTCGGCGGGAGCCTCGCCGGGCTCTGGGCCGCCTTCGCGCTCGGCTACATCGGCGTCCGCGCTGTCACCCTCGGGGTGCGCGCGCACCGGCCCGGCTGGGTCGGACAGGCGTTGGCCCGGTGAGCGGGCGGTCGCGCGTCGCGTCGTCGGCGCTCCTCGCCACGGTCGGGATCGGCGTGCAGGGACTCGCGAAGCTGCTCGTCACGGTGGTCGTCGGGCGGGTGTTCGGCACCGAGACCCTCGGGCAGACCACCGCGCTCCTGTCGCTCTCGGTGTTCACCGCCCTGCTGTGGCCGAACGCGGCGGGCAACACCGCCTCGCGGGTGCTGGCGATCGCGCTGCGCGGGCGCCGGTCCGACACGGCGGTGAACCGGCTGCTCGGGGCCTCGATGGCGGTGTCGAGCGTCGTGCTCGCCGCGGTGACCGTACCGGTCGCGATCGCCTGGGGTGCGAGCCCCGGCATGGTGGTCGGCGGAGTCGGGGTCGTCGTCGGGTACGGCCTGTACTGCTACGCCCGCGGCGCCCAGCTCGGGTACGACCGCGCACCACGCGTCGCGCTGTGGGACACGGTCACGAGCCTGCTCGCGCTCGGACTGCTCGTCGCGGCCTGCGTCGCCCGGCTCGAGCCGCTCGTCCTGCTCCCCCTCGCCGTCGGGTACACCGTCTTCGCGATCGCCTGCTGGCCGCGGGGCAACCGGGCCGCCGGCGCGCCGGAGCCGACCGCGGGGGTGCTCGGCTTCGCGGCGTGGAACGTGCTCGCGGTCGTGACCTCGAACGGCCTGCTGCAGCTGACGATGATCTCGGCGCAGGTGTCCTCCTCGGCGCTCGAGGCCGGGGTCTACGCCGCGGCCTTCACGCTCGCGACACCCGCGTCGATGGTCGGCCAGGCCCTGGGGCAGGTGCTCGTGCCGGCGTTCGCTCACCGTTCGGACGGCGGGTCGCTGCGCTCCCGCGGGGTGCTGCTGCTCGTCGGCGGGTTCGCCGCGGGCACCGCCGTGGTGTTCGGCCTCGTCGCCTGGCTCGCCGGGTGGTTCCTGCCGCTCGTCTACCCGGCCGAGGGAGCCGCCGCGGTCGCGGACCTGCGGTACCTGATGGTCGGCGTGTGGGTGTTCACCGTCGGACTCGTGCCGGCGGCGCTCCTGCTGGCGTCCGGTCGGTCACGGCAGGTGGCGCTGGCGTCGGTGGCGGGGTTCGTCGTGGGCGTGGTGCTCATGGCGGTGCTCGCGCCGTCGACCGGGGTGGCCGGGGGGACCACGGGGTTCCTCGTGGGGAGTGCGGTGAACCTGGTGGCGGTGGTGGTGCTGGGGTTGCGGTCGGTGCCGACTGCACCTGACCAGTCGAAGCGCGATGATCTCGTATGAAGCGGCCGGTTCATAACAGATCATCGCGTCAGCCGGCGGGCGCCAGCCCCACGTGCGGCTCCAGCCACGCCATCCCCGCGGCGATCGCCGCCCGCGCCATCGTCCAGTTGTGCCGAGCACCGGGCAGGACCCACCGCGTCACGTGCATCCCGACCGCCGCCGCACGGTCCGCGACGACGGGCATCGCCGGGCCGTAGTGGGTGTCGAGCTGCGCCGCGGTGAAGAACGCCCACGTCGACGCGTAGTGGCCGTGCCGGGCCATGACCGCCAGGGGCTGGGCCGCCCGGTACGCCGCCGCGTTCCCCGAGAACCCGCGGGCGATCGTCCGCGCCGGGTCCCCGAGGGAGGGGCCGAGCTCGCCGGAGACGTCGATGATGTTCCCGAAGCGGTCGGGGTCCCCGGCGCCGAGCTGGATCGCGCACGTGCCGCCCTGCGAGAACCCGCCGATCGTCCACGCCGCGGCACCGGTCTGCACCCGCAGGTGTCCGGTGATCCACGCGGGGACGTCGTGCTCCAGGTAGCTGCGGCTGTTGCCGAGCGAGCCGTCGATGCACATCGGGTTGCCCGACCGCGGTCCGAGCTGGTCGGGGACGACGACGATCGGTGCGAGCCCCCGGTGCAGGGCGGCGATCGCGTCCATGGTGCGGGCGATCTGCCCGCCCGACTCCATGTCGTCGGGGCCGGAGCCCTTCGACTGTCCGGGCATGAGGACCGCGACCGGCAGCGGCGGCGGGTCGGCGACGAGCGCCGCCGGCGGCAGCCAGAGGAGGGCGTCGCGAGCGACGAAGTGCGACGTCGTGCCCGGGACGGACACGTGGAGCAGTCGACCGTCCCGGGGCAGGTCGGCGGGCGCACGCCACGTCCTGGCGAGGTCGACCGTGGCCGGCTCGTGCGGCGCGGGCCGCTCCGACAGGGGGATGCCGTCGGCATCGACGGGCAGCGGGGTCCCCGCCGGTGTCGGGGCGGCGGTCGGTGTCGACGCCGCTGCGGGTGCCGGCGCAGCCGGCGAACGGGTCCAGACCACGGCGGCGACGACGACCGCGACCACCAGGACCGCGATGGTCAGGAGGACTCCCGGGAGCGAGGAGGGACGACGCGCGTGCTGCACGGTCCAGAGCGTAGGGACCGCGACCCGGAACGGGCACCGACCGGCCCGCGCAGTGCTGAGGAAGCGCCCAGCACACGTCCCGCGACCGTCGAGGTACCGGCGACCGGAGGATCAGGTCGCGGTCCGCACCGGCCCGGTCGTGTCCCCGATCCGCAGCTCCGACCGGAACGCGGCCGGCTCCGGCTGGGCCCCCTCGAGCATCGCCAGCGCCGCACGTGCCGCGGCCCGGCCCTTCTGCTCGAACGGCTGCTCGAGCGTCGTCAGCCGCTGGATCGGCGAGCGGTGCAGCAGGCTGTCGTCGACCGTGATGCCGTCGAACCCGATCACGCTGACGTCCTCCGGCACGCGGAGCCCGGCGTCGAGCGCGGCCGAGATCACCCCGACGGCGAGCAGGTCGCTCTGCGCCACGACGGCGGTGGGCACGGGCGCCCCGTCGGTGAACAGGGTCCGTGCGGCGGCGCGGCCGTCCTCGACCGAGCTCCCGGCGGCCTCGACCGCGGCCGCGTCCGGGTAGACCTCGCGGACGCCCCGCAACCGCTCGAGCGTCGTGTGCGCGACGCCGGCGGCCTCGCGGGCAGCGTCGACCGGTCCGCAGCGGCGCCCCGCGTCGAGCGGCAGGGTCACGATCGTCACGGCGGTGTGGCCGAGCTCCGCGAGGTAGGAGGCCGCCCGCCGCGAGGCGTCGCGGTTGTCGAGGTGGATCGGCACCGCGCCCTCGATGTCGTCCGCCTCGATCGCGACGACGGGGATCTGCCGACGACGGAGGACGGCGACCGCGGGGTCGATGCGCACGTTGCACCCGACCAGGACGACGGCGTCCATCGGGGCGTCGACGATGGGCCCGGTGCCGCGCTCGTCGTCGAGGGGGCTGCGGACGAGCAGCAGCGACGCGCCGGCCTCGCCCGCGACCTCGGCGATCCCGTCGAGCGTCAGGACGTTCACCGGGTCGCGGAACGCGTCGCTCAGGCGTTCGTCCATGACGACGCCGATCACCCCGGAGCGCCCGCGGCGGAGCGACCGCGCGCGGGGGTCGGGTCCGCCGTACCCGAGCTCCGCGGCGGCGGCGAGCACGCGGGCCTTCGCGTCCTCGGAGACAGGGCCGGCACCGCTGAACGCGAGCGAGGCGGTGGACGGGGCGACGCCCGCCGCCCGGGCCACGGCGGCCAGCGTGGGGCGGGGCCCACGGCGCGGCGCGACGGCGGCGCGGTCGCGGGAGTCGTCGGTCCCGGACGCGCCGGGTGCTGTTGCCGGTTGGTCCATCGCCCGTTAGCGTAGTCACACCGAGCGGTCGAATCGATTCGACAGCCGCCGGGACGCACCGCGACCGCACGGCAGCAGCCACCATCAGCACGAGACCGGAACCGACATGACGACGACGTCCACCCGCACCGCCCCGACGACCCGGGTGTGGATCACCGCGGTCTTCGTGGCCTTCACGCTCTCCGGGCTCGCCATCGCGACCTGGCTCGGCCGGATCCCGAGCGTCCGTGACTCGCTCGGCGCGACGACGTTCGAGATGGGTCTGCTCGTCCTCGGCATGGCCGTCGGCTCCATCGGTGGCCTGACGTTCGCCGGCCACATCGTGTCGAAGGTCGGCGCCCGTCGGGGCGTGCAGGTCGCGTCCGTGTGCCTGGCCGTCGGTCTGGTCTTCGCCGGCTTCGCCGTCACGTACGGCTGGGGCTTCGCGGCCATCTGGGTCGGCCTGATCGCCTTCGGCTTCGGCAACGGCCTGGTCGACGTCTCGATGAACGTCTCCGGCGCCGCCGCCGAGAAGGCCGGCGGGCGCACGATCATGCCGCTGTTCCACGCGGCCTTCAGCGTCGGGACGCTCGCGGGTGCCGGACTCGGCGCACTGACCGAGGCCCTCGAGGTGCCCGTCGTGCTGCACTTCGCGGTCCTCGGGGTCGTGGTCTGCCTGGTCATGCTCGCGGCCGCGTCGCGGTTCGGCGACGAGCACCGGTACGAGGAGCACGAGTCCACCGCCACGAGCCCGACGCCCGCGCAGCTCACGCGCTGGCAGGTCTGGGCGCAGCCGTCGACGATCCTCATCGGCGTGATCGTGCTCGGCATGGCGCTGGCCGAGGGCTCCGCCAACGACTGGCTGCCCCTCGCGATGATCGACGGGCACGGGCTCGACAACGCGGCCGGTTCCGCGGTGCTCACGGTGTTCCTCGCGGCGATGACCGCGGGACGCATCGCCGGCAGCCCGCTCATCGACCGGTTCGGCCGGGTGCCGGTGCTCCGGGCGAGCGCGATCGTCGCCGTGGTGGGCCTCGGCATGCTCATCTTCGTGGACGTCGTCCCGATCGCGATCGTCGGCGTGGTGCTCTGGGGCCTCGGTGCCAGCCTCGGCTTCCCGATGGGCATGTCCGCCGCGGCCGACGACCCCCGCTCGGCGGCGCTCAAGGTCAGCGCGGTGGCGACGATCGGCTACGTGGCGTTCCTCGCCGGTCCCCCGCTCATCGGTTTCCTCGGCGAGCACATCGGCCTGCTCGGCGCACTGCTCGTGGTGTTCGTGTTCATCATCGCGGCCGGCCTGGCGTCCGGTGCGGCGCGCGAGACGGGTGCGGCGGCGGAGACGCTGCGGCGCCGACGTGCGCGGCGGGACGGGGGCGACCACGGGTCGAGCGGTGACCACGGGACGGACGGGACGACCGACGACGGGCGTGCCCAGCGCCTCCAGGCCGAGCCGACGGACGCCGGAGCGCACACCGACCGTTAGGATCGCCGGGTGCGTCTCGTCATCGCCCGCTGCTCCGTCGACTACGCTGGACGCCTGTCGGCCCACCTGCCGCTCGCGACCCGCCTGCTCATGCTCAAGGCGGACGGCTCGCTGCTCGTCCACTCCGACGGCGGCAGCTACAAGCCGCTGAACTGGATGAGCCCGCCGTGCTCCGTCGAGATCGGCGAGCCCGACGAGGAGCAGGCGAGCGCCGGCATCACGCAGGTGTGGACGGTCACGCAGAAGAAGACGCAGGACAAGCTCATCGTGAGCCTGTACGAGGTCCTCGCCGACGAGAGCCACGACCTCGGCACCGACCCGGGCCTGGTCAAGGACGGCGTCGAGGCGCACCTGCAGCAGCTCCTCGCGGAGCAGATCGAACTCCTCGGCGACGGGCACACGCTCGTCCGCCGCGAGTACATGACGGCCATCGGACCGGTCGACATCCTGGCGCGCGACGACGCGGGGGCGAGCGTCGCGGTCGAGATGAAGCGCAACGCGAACATCGACGCCGTCGAGCAGCTCACCCGGTACCTCGAGCTCATGAACCGCGACCCGCACCTGCGTCCGGTGCAGGGTGTGCTCGCCGCGCAGACGGTTGCGCCGCAGGCGCGCACCCTCGCCGAGGACCGCGGCATCCGCGTCCTGGTGCTCGACTACGACGCGATGCGCGGCATCGAGGGCGGGCACACCCGCCTCTTCTGACGTCCGGCCGGTTCTGACGTCCGGCCGGGAGGCACGGCTGCGGTCCGCCACCCCGCTGCGGCCATCCCGTGGTCGCCGTCACCGCCCCGACTAGGCTGGGCAGGACATGACGCGCCCGTACACCGCCATCCTGTTCGACCTCGACGGCACCATCAGCGACTCCGCTCCGGGGATCCTCGAGAGCATGACGCACACCTTCCGGACGGTCGGCGTGCCCGTGCCCGACCACGCGACGCTGATGTCGTTCGTCGGCCCGCCGATCATGGACACCTTCCGGACCGCGATGGGCATGGACGACGCGCAGGCGGAGCACACGCTCGCCGTCTACCGCGAGCACTACCTGTCCCGCGGCGCGCTCGACTCGGCGATGTTCCCCGGGATCGACGTCGTCCTCCGCACCCTGCACGAGGCCGGGCTGCCGATCTCGACCGCGACGAGCAAGCCCGAGACCCCGGCGACCGTCATCCTCGACCACTACGGCCTGACGCGGTACATCGACTTCGTCACCGGCGCCAGCGACGACGAGGTCCGCAGCGCCAAGGCCGACGTCGTCGCCGAGGCCCTGCGCCGCCTGGCAGCCGCTGGACACGACGTCAGCCGCCCGGTGCTGGTCGGCGACCGGTTGCACGACGTCGAGGGCGCCCGCGTGCACGGCGTCCCGGTGGTGTTCGCCGAGTGGGGCTACGGTGCCCCGTCCGAGGCCGAGGGGACCGTGGCGCAGGCCGCGACCCCGCTCGACCTGCTGCCGATCCTGCTGCCGGCCTCGTGACGGACGGCACCGCGGTCCGCCGCGGACTCCGCGGGGCCGCCTGGCTGCTGCCGGCCGCGATCGTCCTCATCGCCCTGAACTTCCGCGGCCCGATCGTCGCGCCGGCGCCGGTGATCGGCGAGATCCGGGTCGACCTCGGGCTGACCGCGACGATCGCCGGGCTCCTCACGACGATCCCGGTGCTGTGCTTCTCGCTCGCGACGCCGTTCGCGAGCTGGGTCATCGCGAAGGCCGACCCCGAGCGGGCGGTCTCGCTCTCGCTCCTCATCGTGCTCGTGGGCACGGTCGTGCGGTCGCTGCCGTCGTCGGCCGCGCTGCTCGTCGGCACCGCGGTGATCGGCATCGGCATCACGATCGGCAACGTGGTCGTCCCGGTGGTCATCCGGCGGGACACCTCCCCCGAGCGCGTCGGCATCGTCACGGGCGTGTACACGTCGGCGCTCAACGTCGGGTCGATGATCACCTCGCTCGGCACCGCGCCGATCGCCGCCGCGTGGGGCTGGCCCGTCGCGATCGCCGTGTGGGCGGTCTTCGCCGTCGTCGCCGGACTCGCGTGGACGTACACCGTCGGCGCCCGGGCCGCCTGGCTCCGGCCGCTCCACCACGAGCCCGTCGCGGCCACGGGACCCGTCGAGCTGCTGACCGAGACCGGGTCGATCCGTACCGTCGCGTCCGCCCCGCGGGCCGGTGCCGCGGCCGAGCCGGTACGACCGGCCCGACGGCTCATCACCTGGGGGCTGACGCTGGCCTTCGGCGGGCAGGCGTTCTCGTACTACGCGCTCACGGCGTGGATCCCGACGCTGCTGCACGACGAGATCGGCTTCTCGGCCGAGTCGTCCGGCGCGAGCTCGTCGGTGTTCCAGATCATGGCGGTCGTCGGCGCACTCGGGGTCCCGGTGCTCGCGACCCGGTTCCGGCCGCGCGGGATCATCGCCCTGGTGGGCTTCCTGTGGCTCGCGATGCCGCTCGGGCTGCTGTTCGCACCGCAGCTCTGGCTGCTCTGGTCGATCCTCGGCGGGGCCGCGCAGGGCGGGGGCATCACGGTCATCTTCATCGTGATCGTCCGGATCGTGACGAGCGACGACGACGCCCGGCGGATGTCCGCGTTCGTGCAGGGCGGCGGGTACCTCATCGGCTCGGCGGGGCCGCTCGTCGCCGGGTCCCTGCACGGTGCGACCGGGAACTGGACAGCACCCCTGCTCGTCGTGCTCGTCGCCGTGCTGACGCTCGGCGTCGCGGGGACGATCGCGGCGCGTCGCGTCGACTGACGCGGGCGCGGGGCGCTGTCGCGGGGCGCCGCGCACGCGGGCGCGTGTTCGGTTCGCGCGTGCACAACCGGGAGCGCCTCGCGCCACGAGATCACGCGGCGCGACGTGCCTGCAGTGGTGCGAGAGCGCGCCGCACCACGGGGTCACCGCGCGCCGCCGTGGCGGACGCGCACCGAGCCTCCCGGCCGGAGCCGCGCAGCCCGCAGCCGGCAGCAGCACGTGCACGACGAGGAGCGCGTCGCGCCACGGGATCACGCGGCGCGACGTGCCTGCCGTGGTGCGGGAGCGCGCCGCACCACGAACCAGCGACCGTCCGCCCGGGCCTCAGAAGGTCGGACGCGACTCGTAGACCGACATGAGCACGGCGGCGGCCAGCCGAGCGGAGCGCGCCGGCTGCGCGGACCGCTGGACGGCGGACTCGACGCGTGCGCCCTCGATCAGGAGCGACAGGCCCTGCGCGATGTGCGCCGGCATCGCGCCACGCTCGCAGACGAGCGTGAGGTGCCGCTGGACGTCGAGGAAGTGCTCGCGGGCGAGCTCGGCGACGCCCGGGTCCTGCCGACCGAGCTCCGCGTGGCCGTTGATGAAGGCGCAACCGCGCCAGCCCTCGTCCTCGAAGCACTCCTCGAGGTACCCGAAGATCGCGAGGACCTCGTCCCGCGGATCGCTCTCGGACGACGCGATCCGGTCCAGCGCCCGGCGCCAGGCTCCGTGCCACCGCTGGAGCACGGCGACGACCAGCTCGCGCTTGGTCGGGTAGGCGGCGGTGAGCTCGGCGAGGGTCAGCCCCGCGCGGTCAGCGACCTCCTCGAGGGTGACCGGGATGACACCGCGCTCGGTGAAGAGGGCGTCGGCGGCACCGGAGGCGGCGCGCTGCACGTCGGTCTCGCGGTGGGAGGGCGTGAGGGTGAGGAGGGTCATGGTGTGACGTGTCCGTTGTGCGGGGTCCGATCGGGGTGCTGACCGGCACCCGGGTCGGGCGCGGCCGGGATCAGGCCGCGGTGAAGAAGTCCGCGTAGGACGGTTCGAAGGCGGAGCGGGCGGTGCTGGAGAACTGCGCCCCGAGGCGCTCGGAGATCATCCGGTCGAGCTCCGCCGGGGCGGTCATGCCGCGGCGGTGCCACTCGGTGGGGTCCTGGCGGAGGGCGGCGAGGTCGTGGCGGTCACGCATCGGTTCGGTCCTGTTCTGCGAGGAGGGCGGTCATGTCGATGGCCTGGGTGGCCAGGTCGTCGTGCGCGAGCAGGGCGCTCATGCGGAGAGGGTGAGGATGATCGCCGCGGAGGCCGCGACGGTGACGGACAGGATGCCGGAACTCACGGCTGCCACCTGCAGGGTGTGCTGCCGACGCGCCTCGAGGACCTCGGTGAAGGGGCTGCGCTGTGCCGGACGGCGACGGCGACGGAGCGACACGGCGTCGTGCGCGGTCGTCGGCGCGACCTGGAGGTCGGTGGCGGTGATGGTGGTCATGCGGGTGTCCCTCGTTCTGCTCGGCGCCGGATCAGGAGTGGCGTCGGGCGGTGGTCCGACCGTACGGCGCGGGTGGCGACGCCCGCGACCACCGGCGACGAGCTCGTCGGATAGCGGATGCGGCGCCGTCGGATAGCGGATGTGGCTGGATCGGTCGGCGCCGGTTGGGTCAGATCCTGACGCGTTCCGGATACTGGTCGGCCCCTGCCCGGTTCCTCCGGCACACTGCTGCCACCCCATGGATGACCCGAACCCGAACCGTGTCCAGGAAGCGACGCAGAGCACCGACCTCGATGTCGCTCGCGACTTCCTCGCCGAGGCGTACGCGGGCCAGCAGTGGAGTGCCGACCAGACCCGGCAGCCGTTCTCGTTCCGGTACACCGCCGTCGGTGACCGGTCCATGACGCTCCGGACCATCCGGTTCGACGGACACCTCGACGGCGTGATGACTCCGTCCGAGGACTTCGTCGTGCAGTGGACGACGAAGGGCACCGCGACGATCGGCACCGGTGACGACCAGGTCCGGATGGAGCCCGGTCGGCCGCAGCTCTGGCCGCAGCAGGGTGCGGTGTTCTCGTACGACGACTACGACCAGCGCGTCGTCCAGGTGAACCGTGCGGCGCTCGAGACCGTGGCGGGCGAGCGCGGCACGGCACCAGGTGCCCTGCGTCTCGACCACACGGTCCGACCGGACGACCGGGCCCTGCAGGTGTGGCGCAGCAGCGTGCAGCTCATCTCCCACACGGTGATGGACCGTCAGGCGTCACCGCTCCTGCAGGCCGAGATGGGTCGACTGGGGGCGCTCGCCCTGCTCGAGCTGTACCCGGTGGTCTCCGCGTCGCTGCCGGCCGACCTGCTGCTGCCGAAGAACAGCCACGTCCGCACCGCCGTGGAGTACGTGCACGAGCACGCCCACCTGCCGATCACCACGGCCGACCTGGCCTCGGTCGCGAACCTCAGCCTCCGTGCCCTGCAGCACGCCTTCCAGCGCACCGTCGCGATGAGCCCGAACGGGTACATCCGGCACGTCCGGCTCGACCGGGTGCGGGACGCGCTGCTCGCCGGCGACCCGGCGACGACGAACATCGCCGACGTCGCGCGGCACTGGGGCTTCGCGCACGCCGGTCGGTTCTCCGCCTCCTACGCCGAACAGCACGGGGAGTACCCCCGCGACACCCTCCGCCGCAGCTGAGGAACGGACGCATGCACGACCACGACGACGGCCCGGTCGCCGCCACCATCGCGCGGACGCGCCTCGTGACGCGGACCCGCGACACCGCGACCGCCCGGAACGCGATCCTGCACACCTTCCTGGTGCGCGGCCTCGAGGTGACCGGCAGCAGCGACTTCACGTTCGAGGAGACCCTGACCGGCACGCCGCTGCTGACCCTCGAGTCGACCAGCTGCACCGGCACGGTGCGCGGCGAGGTCGACGCGACCGCGGCGATCGTCCTGGTCTGGTTGAAGGCCGGCCACGCGGTGGTGGGTGGGCAGCAGCTGCCGATCGGTCGCCCGGTCCTGTACTCGCCCGGTCGCCAGCAGGTGCAGTGGGACCGGTTCCAGAAGGACGTCCTGCGCATCGACCGTGAGGTCGTCGAGCGCGTCGCCGCCGAACGCGGCGGGTGGGAGCCGGGGCCGCTCGAGTTCGAGCCGAACCACATCCCGGACGGGGCACCGCTCGCCGCGTGGTGGCTGATGGTCCGCACCGTCGCCGCGGAGATCCTCGGCACCACGGGCGAGGTCTCCCTGGCACGCGAGCACGAGCTCGCCGCGATGGCCGCTGCGGGCCTGCTCACCGCGATCCCGCACTGGCCAGCGCGGGTCGACGCACCGCGGACCGCCCACGCCGGGCTCGCCGACGCCGAGACGTTCCTCCTCGACCACGTCGCCGAGCGCATCTCCGTCGACGACGTCGCCGCGGCCGCGGGCATGAGCGTCCGCGGACTGCAGAGCGCGTTCCAGCGCATCCACGGCACCACCCCCATGGCCTACCTGCGGAGCGTCCGGCTCCTGATGGCCCGGCAGCAGCTCGAGACCGGACAGCACGCCGCGGTCGCGGACGTCGCGCGGGCCGTCGGGATCACGCACCTCGGCCGGTTCTCGGGTGCGTACCGCGAGGAGTTCGGCGAGCTCCCGGGCGAGACGCTCCGAGCCGCCCGGGAGCGGCACGCCTGACCAGGACCGACCACCGGTCGGGGGTTGCGAGGGTGCCCGTAGGTGTTCGGGTCACGGGCGGGCACCCTCGCGCTACGGCGCCGTCGGGTCCGACGCTGGGTGAGACGAGACCAGCCCGGGAACAGGGATCCGGGCTTCCGCGCAGGGTACGGCGCGGAGTAGCGCCGACGACACTACGAGGCACGGTCGGGGGCGCTCCCAGGTGCGTGCGTCATCCGGACAGGCGTCTGGCCGGCGCTGGGTGCGGTGCCTGGCTGTGACCCGAACACAGCCAGACACGTCGACCGCCGCCCCGGAGGGCTGCAGCGATCCCGGCGCGAGCGCCGGACACCCGCACAGTCGACCACCTCGTCGGCGGGTACCACGAGACCCACAACGCGGGAAGAACGATCGTTCTCCCTCGGCGGGTCAGCCGGCCTGCAGGACCTCGCGCAGGGACAGCGGACGTCGACCGGTCACGCGCTCGACGTCCGTCGACACGTGCGCGAGCGCACCCTCGGCGATCGCGGTGTACGTGCTCACCCAGGCGTCAGCCTGCCAGGGCTCCGGGTTCCACCGCGCCCGCGACGCGTACGCCTCCTCCACCGACTCCGGGTGGTACGTGACCGCACGGCCGCGGACCTCGGACACGGTGGCGGCGGCCTGCGCGAGGGTGATCGCCTCGGGTCCGGTCAGCTCGTAGGTGCGGTCACGGTGCTCCTCCGGGTGGAGCAGCACCTCGGTGGCGACCCGTGCGACGTCCGCCCGGGCGACCGCGGCCATCGCACCGACCCCCGCCGGCCCGCGGATCACACCGTCCTCGCCGACCAGGTCCTCGACGAAGTCCAGGTAGAACGAGTCCCGCAGGAAGGTGTGCGCCGCGCCCGACTCCTCGATCGCCCGCTCGGTCGCCCAGTGGTCCCGACCCAGCGTGAACGTCGCGTCCGGCGCCGCGCCGACGAAGGACGTGTAGACGACGTGCCCGACGCCGGCGTCGGCGGCCGCCGCCACGAAGGTGCGGTGCTGGTCGAGACGGTCCCGCGCCTCGGCGCCGGAGACCATGAGGAGCAGGTCCACGCCCTCGAGCGCGGCACGGCTGGCGCCGGCGTCGGCGAAGGACGCGACGGCGACCTCCGAGCCGGGGAGGTCCGGTGCCCGGGACGCGTCGCGGACGAGCAGGCGGACGGGCGTGCCCGCCGCGGCGAGCGCGCGGGCGACGGCGCCGCCGATGTTGCCGGTGGCCCCGGTGATGGCGATGGTCATGGTCGCTCCTGTCGTGTCGGCGGGCTGGTGGGTCGGGTCAGGTCAGGTCAGGTCCGGACCGTCCGGGAGGCACGGGTCACCGTGGTCGCGACCCTCGCCGCGTTCACGCCGTCGACCTCGAGCGCCCAGCTGCGGGCCGCCTCGTGGTCGCGTCCGTGGCGCATGTGCCGCCCGACCAGGCGGTCGACGCGGACCCGGTCGTCGACGACGCACGCCCAGGTCTCGGCGAACAGGGTCGGCAGGGCCGACCAGGGCTCGTCGGCGTCGAGCAGGTAGTTGCCCTCGGTGACCACGAGCCGGGCAGAACGGGGCACGGGGATGCTCCCGGCCACGGGTTCGTCGACGCGACGGTCGAAGTCCGGGGCCCAGACGACGTCCTCGTCCGCGGCCACCAGGCGGCGCACGAGCGCGACGTAGCCGCCCGCGTCGAACGTGTCGACCGCGCCCTTCCGTCCACGGCGACCGAGGGCGTCGAGTGCCGCGTTCGCCAGGTGGAAGCCGTCCATCGGCACCTGCACAGCCGTCCCGGTGCCGTGGGCGGCGTCGACGGCGGCGACGATCCGCCGGGCGAGGGTCGACTTGCCCGCGCCGGGCGCACCGGTGATGCCGAGGACCGTCCGCCCCGGTGCTGCGGCGAGCGCGACGGCCCGGTCGACGGCGTCGTCGACGGACAGCTCGGTACCGGTCACGCGTCCATCCTCGCAGGCCGGGTGGTTCACTGGCCGCATGGTCGACGCGACGACGGCGTTCAGCGGGTTCTCGGTCCGTGACGTGCCCGAGGCCCGGGCCTTCTACGAGGGCGTGCTCGGGCTCCCCGTCCGCGAGGACCACGGCATGCTCGTGCTCGAGGTCGGCGACGGTCCCGGGGTGCTGGTGTACCCGAAGGGTCCGGCGCACGAACCGGCGTCCTTCACGGTGCTGAACTTCCCCGTGCCGGACGTCGACGCCGCGGTCGACGAGCTCACGGCGAAGGGGGTCGCGTTCCTCCGGTACGAGGGCGTCACCGACGAGCGGGGCGTGAACCGACGGGGCGGCCCGCTCATCGCCTGGTTCACGGACCCGTCGGGCAACGTGCTCAGCGTGCTCGAGTCCTGACGCGGCCGGGACCGGCGCCCGATCCGGTTCAGCGCGGGGCGGACCGCAGGCGGTCCCACCGGTCCCCGACCGGACCGACGGGCACGATGCCGTCGAGCTCGGCCGTCAGCGTCGTCAGCGCCGCCAGGTGGTCCGGCAGGAGCAGGTCCCACGGCGGTGGCGCGACGCGTTCCAGGGTCCGGAGCGTGGCGGTGTCCGGGGCGGCCCCCCACTGCTCGGCGAGGGCGTGCACGAGGACGTCCTGCTCGAGGCGCAGCGTCTGCAACCGGTCGAGCAGGGGGTCGGCGCGGGCCGCGTCGTCGACCGCGAGGACCAGGCGCCCGAGCACGTCGCGTTCGTCCCAGAGGCGCGCGGACAGGTCGGTGGCAGCACCGCTCACGTCCGTCCTCCTCGGTTCGTCACGCCGCCGAGGGTACCCGGGCGCCCTCAGCGGTCAGTGGTCCGGGCGATCGGCAGCGGGACGGGCGGGGGACCGCGCTCAGGCGCGCAGGGCCCCCGCCCAGCCGAGGGCGATCGGGACGAGCAGCCCGTGCCGACGACGGGGCAGCTCCGCGACCGGCACCCACGCGGCCTCGTCCGTCGAGCCGTCGGTCTCGTTGCGCAGGGTGCCGCCGGTCACGGTCGCCCGGAAGACCACCTGCACCGCCTTCATCGGCCGGCCGTTGTCGTGCATCCGGCGCTCCTTCGGCACGATGTGGTGCCGCACGCCGAGCAGGGGGCCACAGGTGGCCTCGTACCCGGTCTCCTCGAGGACCTCGCGCACGACGGCCTGCTCGACGGTCTCGTCGAACTCCACCCCGCCGCCGGGGAGCGTCCACGTCCCGGCCTCGGGGACGCGCAGGCGGGCGAGGAGCACGCGGTCGCCCTCGGTGACCACCGCGTAGGCGGCGAGCCGGGTGTCGTAGTCCGTGTACTCCATCCGCCGACCCTGCCAGCACGGACCGTCGGCGGCTCCCAGACGCGCCGCGGACGCCGGGCAGGAGCCCCCGGTCCCGTCCACCGTCGGCCGCCGTTCGGTGGCCGACCGGACACGGCGGTCCCGTCACCCGGCCACGTTCGGTGCGGGCCTGCTCAGGGTCAGCCGGGAAGGCGCCGAGGAAGCTCGATCCCGGGGCCGTGCGGACACCTCCGCTCGCTACGGTCGCGGGACGACGCCGCTCCCGCCCGTCCCCCGCCGCCGGCACCCGGGAGGGCCCCGACCGCCGGAACCACCCGTGACGACCCTGCCGCTCCTCTCCGCCCACGTGCTCCTGCCGCTGTACGCGCTGACCCTGCTGGCCGCGGTGGTCGTCGCCGCCGCGGCGCGCCGGTCGTGGCGGTGGATCGCGGTGGCGGTCGTCGCGGGTGCGCTGCTCGGGACGCTGCTGTCGTGGTTCCTCGGCGACGTGCTGGACGTGCTCGGCATCCCGCCCACCTGGGTCGACCGGGTGTGGACCGGCGTCGTGTGCGCCCTGCTCGCCGTCGCGGTGGTCGGGCTCGTGCGCGGACGCCTGCTCGCCCGGACGGTGGCGGTCCTGCTGGTGCCGCTCGCGCTCGTCTCGGGCGGACTCGCGGTGAACCGTGACGCGGGACTCTTCCCGACGATCGCGGACGCGCTGGGCGAGTCCCACGTGCCAGCGCTCCGGCTGCCGACGGACCCGCACCCCGGGCCTCGGCTCGCCGACGCCTCGGACTGGCGGCCGCCGCACGACCTGCCCGCACACGGTCGGTACGGTTCGGTGCGGATCCCCGGGACGGTGTCGCACTTCCGCGCGCGCCCCGCGCTCGTGTGGTTGCCGCCGGCCGCACTGGTCGACCACGCCCCGGAGCTCCCCGTCGTCGTGATGCTGTCCGGGCAGGGCCCGGGAGCGGCCCCGGCGAACATCCTCGAGGCCGGACGCATGGCGGACCGGCTCGACGAGGTCGCACGGCGGCACCACGGGCTCGCCCCGATCGTGGTGATGCCGGACCAGCTCGCCGAGGCGACGAACAACCCGATGTGCGTCGACGGTCCGCTCGGTGACAGCGCGACCTACCTGACGCGGGACGTCCCGGCGTGGGTGCAGGCGCACCTGCACGCGGCGACCGACGGTGCCGACTGGGCGGTCTCGGGCTTCTCGCAGGGCGGGACGTGCGCCCTGCAGCTCGGGGCCGGACGGCCGGACCGCTTCGGCTCGTGGATCGACGTCTCCGGGCAGCCCGGGCCGGTGCTGCGCGATCGTGATGAAACCATCGCAAGGGGTTTCCGCGGCGACAGTGCGGCCTTCCGGGCGGCACAACCCCTCCGGGTGCTCGCCGAGCACGCGCCCTACCCCGACTCCGCGGCGTTCATCGCAGCGGGTGCCGACGACACCCGCTACGGGCCGGTGGTGCCCCGGGTCGCGGCCGCCGCCCGTGCCGCCGGGGTCGCCGTGACCGAACGGGTGGTCGAGGATGGTGGACACGACTGGCACACCGCCGGTGTCGCCCTGGCCGAGGGTGTCGTGTGGTTCATGCACCGGACGCACCTGGCCCGATGACGAGGACGAGGACGAGGACCCGACCGTGCCCTTCACCGTGAGCCACGCGGTCGTCGCCCTGGGCGTGCGTCGGCTGCCCCTGCCGGTCGCCGCCGTCGCGGTCGGGTCGATGGCGCCCGACGCCGTGCTCTTCGCGCCGTTCCTGCCGCCGTACGACGCGGCACACTCCTGGTGGGGCGTCGTGACGATCGACCTCGCCGTCTCCCTCGTGGTGCTCGCGGTGTGGTGGTTCCTCGTCCGGCCGGCCTGGACCCCGGTCGCGCCGGCCGCCCGGCGACGGCTGCCCGCGGCGTGGCACCGGCGTCCGACCCTCGCCTTCCGCGACGTCGTCCCCGTGCTCGTCGGCTGCGTGCTCGGGAGCGTGACGCACGTCGTGTGGGACGGCTTCACGCACGAGTCGGGGTTCGTGGTGCGCGCCTGGCCGGCGCTCCGGGACGCGACCGTCGGCACGTACCCGCTGCCGTTCCTCCTGCAGGACGCGTCGAGCGTGCTCGGGCTGCTCGCGTTGCTCGTCGCCGCGGTGGTGTGGTGGCGTCGGGCCGAGGCCCGTGCGGTCCGTCCACTCGGCAGGGTCGAGATCGCGGTGCCGGTGGTCGCCCTCGTCGGGGTCGTCGGCGCCGCCCTCGTCGTCGGGGTCCGGGTCGTGCTGGCCGGCGGCGGTGCGACGGACGTCGTCACGGCGCTGGCCTTCCGCGTGCCGGCCCTCGTCGCGGTCGCGCTCGTCGCGGGGGCGGTGGTCCTCCTCACGAACCACCGGTGGACCGGTCGCGGGACGGAGCGGGAGGCCCGCTAGCAGGACGCGACGAGGCGGACGCCCACCGGGCCTGCTCAGGCCGTCGTGCTGCTCAGGTCGTCGTGCCGTTCAGGCCGTGACGGCCGCGCCGGCCCATCCCGCCCGCAGGCGCGCGACGGCCCGGTCCCAGCCGGCGAGCAGGTCCGTCCCGTCGAGGAGCATCGCCTGCAGCTGCAGCCCCTCGAAGAGCGCGACGAGCTGCTCGGCGGCGTGCCGCGGGGAGGTGCCCCGCGTCTCCCGTCCGGCGACGACGTCGCGCACGAGGGCGAGGGCGACGTCCTCGAACGAACTCGTGTACTGGTGCCGGAACCACCCGGACGCCGGGTGCCCCGGTGCGGAGGCGGCGCTCAGCAGGGCGATCCGGAGCCGCACGAGCCCGGGCTCGCGCTGCCCGTCCTCCAGGCGTGCGCGCAGGTACGCGACCGCACCGTGCCGCTCCGCCACGCTCCAGGTGGCCCGTCGCCCGCCGTTGCCCCAGCGGTCGACCACCGCGACGACGAGGAGGTCCCAGGACGGGAAGGCCCGCCGGACCTCGTCGACGGTGACCCCGGCGTGCGCCGCGACCTCCGCCGGCCCGACCTGGTGGAAGTCCGTCGCCCGGTACGCGTCGGCGGCACCGCGGACGATGCGGGCGCGGAGGTCGACGTCGCTCTCGGGCATGCGTCGATCCTGCACGGGCGCGCGAACCGCCGCGACCGCCCGTTCGGGGGCGTCACCGATCCCCGGCCGAGGCGACCCGGGCGTGACCACCAGGCTCGGTCAGCCCCGGTCGAACACGAGCGTCTCGTCGTCCGGCGCGGTCACGGTGCCCGTCCGGGCGAACTCCGCCCACACCGCGCGGAAGGCCCGCCCGCGCCGCTCGACCTCCGCCAGGTCGCGCTCGGGGACGAAGCGGCTGCCGCCCCAGACCTCCCGACCACCGAGCAGCAGCGGCAGGTCGCTCATGTGGACGGCGCCCACCGGCACCACCGACGGGTGCCGCAGCAGCCGGTAGACGGTCGCCCGTCCGCCGGCCGCCCGGTGCCGTCGGGCGAACCGGCGGGCGTCGCGCCCGTAGATCACCTCGGTCAGCGGTCGGACGAGCAGCCAGCGCAGCAGGGGTCGCACGAGTCGCGACCGTGCCGCCCTCCCGAGGCCGGGCACGAGCGGCACGTACGTGCCCGCCTCGTCGGACCCCGAGCCGATGAGCACGTCGACGTCCGGGGCGACCGCGCGCCAGGCCCGGTCCGTGTCCCGCTCGGCGGGCAGGGGCGGGAAGCCGTACTGCGTCCCGAACGGCATGCCCCCGGCGAGCCCGTACCGCGCACCGGCCTTCGTCGCGAGCTCCTGGCGCTCGAGGACCGTGTCGAGCGGGGCGTCCTCCGCCACCGTCCCCACGGCCCGGACCATCGCCCGGTTCATCCGTGCCCGCCCGCGGGACAGGCCGAGCGGCGCGCTCTGCACGATCGCGCGACGGAAGAGCCCCCGTGCCCCGTGGCTGATCATCAGGTGCGCGGCGGCGTCGCCCCCGGCTGACTGCCCGAACACGGTGACCGTCCCGGGGTCCCCGCCGAACGCGGCGATGTTCCGCTGCACCCAGCGCAGCGCCTCGACCAGGTCGAGCAGCCCGAGGTTGGCCGGCACCGACCCACCGTCACCGAGGAACCCGAGCACGCCGAGTCGGTAGGTCACCGTCACCACGACGACCCGCTGCTCGGTGACGAGGTCGTGCGCGTCGTGGATCGGCAGGTCACCGCCGCCCAGGACGTACGACCCGCCGTGGATCCAGACCATCACGGGCAGCCGGTCGTCCGCACCCACGTCCGAGGGCACCGTGACGGTGAGGCGCTGGCAGTGCTCGTCCACCCGCAGGTGGTCCATCCGCGGCAGCAGCTGGTCGACGAGGACCGCGGTCTGCTGCGGCGGGACGGGCGCCGGCGTGTCCGCGCGGAACGGCTCGGTGAACACCGGCTGCGGCTCCGGGGGCGCGAAGCGCGCCGCCCGCGCGTAGGGGATCCCCATCGCACGGGTCACGTCGCCGTCGACCACCGCCTCGATCGTGCCGGCAGGGGTGTCGAAGGGACGGGTGTCGGGCTGGAGCATCCGTTCACGGTACCCAGGAACCAGTGGACGGACGGGAGGCGCGGTGCCAGCTGGCACCGCGCCTCCCGTCCGCAGTCACGTGTCGCGACCGCCGCTACCGGACCCGCGTGATCGGGATGACCACGAGGGCGCCCAGCAGGGCGACCACCCCGGCGGCCCAGCACATGAGCGTGTAGTTGTCGGCGTGCACGCTGCCGATCGACAGGAAGAACAGCGAGATCGCCGGGGCGAGCGACTGCGGCAGCGCGTTGGCGATGTTGATCACGCCGAGGTCCTTGCCCGGCCGGTCGGCGTTCGGCAGCACGTCGACGACCAGCGCGGTGTCGATCGCGGAGTAGATGCCGTAGGCGAAGCCCATGACGACCTCGGCCACGTAGAACCCGGTCACGGTGTCGGCGTGTGCGAGCACCACGAGTCCGACGGCGAACAGCGCCGTCGACCCACCGACGAACACCTTGCGGCGGCCGAGCCGGTCCGACGCCCAACCGGACAGCGCCGCGCTCACGAGCAGGGCGAGCGTGTACAGGAGCACGCCGAACGCGACGGCCGCGGTGGCGTCCTGCAGGTCCTCGATCCCGAGGTGCTCCTGCATGTAGAGCAGGCGGTACGTCGTGAACATGAAGGTCGCGAGGATGATGAGGAAGCGCGACCACCACGCGAACGCGAAGTCCGGGTTCTTGATCGGGTTCGTCCAGAACGACGAGACGAGGTTCAGCCAGGTGAACCGCTTCAGCGGGTACGTCGGGAGCTCGTCGCGGGCGACGAGGGCGTAGACGAGCACGAGGACGATCGCCAGGATGCCCGGCGCGATGAACAGGACCGGCAGGTTCGCCACGAAGAACACCGACAGGTAGGTGCCCGCGAGCACGGCGGTGTTCTGCGCGAGGGCGATGATGCTCGACGCCCGGCCGCGCTGCAGCTGCGGCACGTTGTCGGCGAAGCTCGCGAGGAGCGTGGCGAGCGTGGCGTTGGCCGCGAGCTGGGCGAGCAGCCACCCGAGCGTCAGGTTGAGGACGTCCGGCGCGTAGGCGATCCAGGCCAGGGCGATCGCGAAGACCACGACGCCGGCGAGCAGCCACGGGCGACGACGACCCCAGCGGGTGCGGGTGCGGTCGGACAGGGCACCGGCGAGGGGGTTCATGATGAGCGCGCCGAACGCGCCGATCGGCAGGACCGAGCCGATCACCGTCGCGGCGTCGTCGCCGACCAGGGCCTGCGCCTTGATCTGCATGCTCACGTAGACCGGGGCCATGAGCGCCACGAAGAGGCCGAACTGCCCGAGGAACAGGGCGACCTGGTAGCCGATGCCGACCCGCATGGTGCTGACGGGTTGGGTGATGCCCTCCGGGTCCAGCACTGCGCGGCTGCCGGGTTCGGGTGTGCTCATGACGCCTCCTTGAGTCGAACGGAAACCTTGTGCTGCAAGGTTTTCCGTCGGCGAGTGTACATCGCTCGGCCCGCGTGCGACACGTGTTGCGCAGATTACCGATGGACGACGCGCGACAAAAACTACACAGCGGGTGGTTTCTGGGGTAGCGTCGTCATCGATCTCGCCGGGGAGCATCGATCCTCGACGGGCTGCGACACCAGATGCCGCGACACCCAGACAGGACCGAAGGAGCCCTCTGCCATGCCCACCACCTCTGTGCAGCTGTACTCGCTGCGCGACGCCATCGCCGAAGACCTCGACAAGGCCATCGCCCGGGTGCGCGAGATCGGCTACGAGAACGTCGAGCCGTACGCGTTCGTCGAGCGCGCCGCCGACCTGGAGAAGGCGTTCGCCGCCACCGGCCTGAAGGCCCCGTCCGGTCACGTCGCCGTGATCGACGCCGAGGACACCGCGCCGATCTGGGACGCCGCCGAGCGTCTCGGCATCCAGACGGTCATCGACCCGTTCATCCCGACCGACCGCTGGCAGACCGCCGACGACGTCGCGAAGATCGCCGAGCGCGTCAACGAGCTCACCGCCGAGGCCACCGCTCGTGGGCTCGAGTTCGGGTACCACAACCACCAGTGGGAGTTCACGAACAAGGTCGACGGCCGGACCGTCTACGACCTCTTCGTGTCGCAGCTCTCGCCGGAGACCGTCCTCGAGGTCGACACCTTCTGGGCGACCGTCGGCGGTGCCGACGCACCGGCCGTCCTGCAGTCGCTCGGCGACCGCGTCGTCGCGATCCACGTCAAGGACGGCAAGGTCGACGGTGACATCCTCACCGCGCTGCCCTCGTCCGAGAGCGCGCTCGTCGTGCCCGAGGCCCTGCAGCGTGCCTTCGAGAACCAGACTCCGGCCGGCCAGGGCGACGTCGACGTGGCGGGCATCCTCGCCGCCGCGCCGCAGGCGATCCGCGTGGTCGAGTTCGACGCGTACTCCGGTGACGTCTTCCAGGGCATCACCGAGTCGCTCGAGTGGCTCAAGGGCAACGACAAGTGACCCGCGTCGGAGTCGGCATCATCGGTGCCGGCAACATCTCGGACCAGTACCTGACCAACCTGACGCAGTTCGCCGACGTCGAGGTCCTGATGGTCGCCGACCTCATCCTCGAGCGCGCGGCCTCGCAGGCCGAGAAGTACGGCGTGCCCGCGTCCGGCACGGTCGAGGAGCTCCTCGCCCGCGACGACATCTCGATCGTGGTCAACATCACGATCCCGGCCGAGCACGCCAAGGTCGGCCAGCAGATCATCGCCGCCGGCAAGCACACCTGGAGCGAGAAGCCGGTCGCCACCACGGCCGAGGACGCCCAGGCGCTCCTCGCCGCCGCGTCGGCCGCCGGTGTGCGGTACGCGACCGCCCCCGACACCGTGCTCGGTGCCGGCATCCAGACCGCGATCCGCGCCATCGCCCGGGGTGACATCGGCACGCCGCTCACCGCGACGACGATGTTCCACGTGCCCGGCCCGGACCAGTGGCACCCGGACCCCGAGTTCCTGTACGCGCAGGGCGCCGGTCCGCTGTTCGACATCGGCCCGTACTACGTCACGACCCTGCTCCACGCGTTCGGCTCCGCCTCGCGCGTGCAGGCCGTGGCGTCGAAGTCGCGCGAGACCCGCGTGATCGGCTCGGGTCCCCGCGCCGGCACCGAGTTCCCCGTCGAGGTGCCCACGCACCACGCCGCGCTCATCTCGTTCGCCGACGGCCAGTCCGCGCAGACGACCCTGTCGTTCCAGCACGCCCTGCCCCGCAACGGCTTCGTCGAGATCAACGGCTCCGAGGGCACGATCGTGCTCCCGGACCCGAACGTCTTCGACGGCGACAGCACGCTGTGGACGCTCGGCAAGGACGAGCCGACGACCCTCGAGCACAAGGGCTCCACGTGGGGTCGCGGCACGGGCGTCGTCGAGATGGCACGCGCCATCGCCGAGGACCGCCCGGAGCGTGCCTCCGGTGCCGTCGCGTCGCACGCGCTCGACGTGATGCTCGGCATCCGCGACGCCGCGGACTCCGGCCAGGCGGTCGAGATCACCTCGCGCATCACGAAGCCGGAGCCGCTGCCCGAGGACTTCGACCCCGCGGCCGCCGTGCTCGCGGAGGGCGTGGACGCGTAGTCAGCCACCTGACGGACGGGAGGCGCGGTGCCAGATGGCACCGCGCCTCCCGTCCGTCGTCGTCGGTACGTCCGGTCCGCCCAGCGGGCCAGATCCGTCACGTCCAGAGCCGCACACCGACGTCCTCCGCCCTCCGGGCGGACGATGAGCAGCGTGTCCTGCCCGCTCGCACGGAGCAGGACCAGCCGACCGGCCGGTCGGCTTCGTCCCGCAGGAGGATGCCGACGGGAGCGGTGCCGTGTCAGGGTCGGGACGAGGGGGATCCGACCGCTGTCGAAGGAGGCGCCACGGACACGACGCACGACCGAGCTCCACGACGACGGGGCCTGCCGGTCCTCGTGGCGGCTGCCGCGCTGGCCGTCGTCGCCACGGGGGCCGGCATCGGCGTGCACCTCGAGCACGCTGCCGAGACCGCGCGGCGCCTCCCTCCGGCGAGCGCCTCGTCGGAGCAGGTCCTGCGGGTGTACCTCCGCGCCGCCGAGGCCCACGACTGCGCGGTGACCGAGGCCCTCACGGCTGCGCACGCACCGTCGTCACCCGACCAGGCGTGGTGCGGGCAGCGGCAGCCGACGTCCTGGCTCGACGAGCACCCGGACCTGCTCGCGCACCGGAACGTCGGCACCGTCGAGCGACGGCCCGCGGACGACAACGGCGGGGTCGCAGTGCAGTGCATCCCGGTGGACGTCACGCAGACGAACCTGACCGGCGACGACCCGGGGACGCTCGAGGGGTGGCAGTTCTGCTTCCGCCACACCGCCGACGGGTGGCGGCTGTACGACGAGGGCTACGGGTGAGCAGCCCCTCCCGGTGACCAGCCGGCCCGGACGATCACTCTCCGCCGGTGACGAGCGCCGACATCCGTGCCATCAGTCCGCGCGGGACGAACCGGTGCGCGTTCGCCGTCACCGCGTTGCCGAGGCCGGACACCACCGTCGGGCCGCCCTGCCGCGCGAACGCCCGGAGCCCCACGGCCGCGACCTGCTCAGCCGACTGCCGCCCGCGTCCCATGACGCCCGCCGACCCCGCTCCCCGCGCGGCCTCGTCGAAGAAGCCCGTCGCGGTGGGGCCGGGGCAGAGCGCGAGGAACCGGACCCCGCTCCCCCGGTTCTCCTGCCAGACCGCCTCGGTGAAGGACAGCACGAACGCCTTCGTCGCACCGTAGACGGCCATCTGCGGGGTCGGCTGGAACGCGGCGGTCGACGCGACGGTCATGACGCCGCCGACCCGCCGCTCGAGCATCCCGGGCAGGAACGCGTGCACGAGCCGGACGACCGCGGTGCAGTTGAGGTCGACCTGGGTCCGGAGCCGCTCGTCGGTCGCGGCGGCGAAGGGCCCGTGGTCGCCGACGCCGGCGTTCGCGACGACGATGTCGATCCGCGTGCCGTCGAGCCGCGTGATGACGGTGTCGACACCGTCCGCAGTGGCGAGGTCGGCGGGGAGCGTCGTCGCGTCGACCCCGTGGTCGCGGCGGATGCGCTCGGCGAGCGCGTCGAGCCGCCCCTCGGACCGGGCGACCAGCACGACGTCGGCGCCGGCTGCGGCGAGCCCGAGGGCGAGCGCCTCGCCGATCCCCCCGCTGGCGCCGGTGACGAGGGCACGGAGGCCACGGAAGGGACTGCGGGGACGGCTCATGGATCCTGCGTACACCCGGTGGTGGCGCGGTCGACCGTGATCGCGGTACAGTCACGCCCAGAGGGAAAAATCCTGCTCCGCTCCGGCGGACGGGAGCGAGCACGCGTCTCACGGGAGTCGCCACTTCTTCATCGAAGGAGTGCACCCGTGCCTGCTCAGATCCCGCCTGCTCACATCCCACCCGCCCGCACCGAGCCCGCTCGCCTGCGCGACGTGTGGGTCGCCCTCGCCGGACTGTCCGCCGTCTTCCTGTTCGAGATGCTCGACAACTCGGTCCTCACCGTCGCGTTGCCCACCATCGGACGGGACCTCTCCGCATCGACCACGTCGCTGCAGTGGGTCTCCGGCGCCTACTCCGTGGCGTTCGGCGGGCTCATGCTCCTGTTCGGGTCGGTCGCCGACCGGTTCGGCCGACGGCGCACGATGCTCACCGGCCTGGTGCTCCTCGCCCTGGTCAGCGCGGCGACCCCCCTCGTCACCTCGGTGGAGCAGCTCGTCGTCGTCCGTGCCCTGATGGGGCTCGCCGCCGCGATGACGACGCCCGGCTCGATGGCACTGACCTTCCGGCTCGTCGCCACCGACGACCTGCGGGTCCGCGCACTCACGGTGGTGTCGACCGCGGGCCTCGTCGGGCTCGCGGTCGGGCCGACGATCGGCGGGCTCGTCCTGGCGGTGGCCCCGTGGCAGGTCCTCCTGGTCGCGAACGCCCCGATCGCGCTGGTCGCGCTGGTCGGCATCCGTGCCGGGGTGCGACCCGACGGCCCCGACGATCTGCACCGCGAGCCGCTCGACCTGCTCGGCGCGGCCCTCGGGACGGCCGCCGTCACCGGTGTCCTCGTCACGCCGACCCTCGCGGTCGAGGGTGCCGGAACGGCCGCGTGGGCCGCCGCCGCCGCGACGATCGCGGCGGTCGCGGGGTTCGTCCTGCGCGAGCGGACCGCCCGGTCGCCGATGCTCGACCTCGCCCTGCTCGCCCGGCCGCTCGTCGCCAGCGGGCTCGCGCACAAGGCGGCCGCGGGCCTCGCGACCGCCGGGCTCTCGTGGCTGGTGACCCTGCAGCTCCAGTCCGCCTGGGGGTGGCCGCCCGCACTCGCCGCCGTCGGCACCCTGCCGCAGGTCGTCGTGCTGCTCGCCGCCGGACGCTTCGTCGGACCCTTCGTGCGGCGCGTCGGGCTCGAGCGTGCCGCGTGGACCAGCGCCACCGCGGTCGTCGTCGGCCTGGCGGTCTTCACCGTCGCCGGTCGGACGGGCTACCCCGCGGTTGCCGTCGCACTCGCCCTGGTAGCGGCCGGCATGCGGATCGTCGGTGCGGTCGCCGGCAACAACGTCCTGGCCGGCCTGCCCGCCGACCGCACCTCGATCGGCGCGGCACTCGTCGACACCGCGAGCGAGCTCGCCACCGCGGTGGGCATCGCCGCCACCGGCACGGTCCTCGCCGTGCTCGTCCCCGGCAGCGTCACCGTGGCGCACCCCACCGCAGCCCACACGACGGCGGTCCTCGGTGCCGTCCAGGTCGCCGGCGCCGTCGTCACCTGCGCCGCCGCACTGCTCGTCGGCGTCGGCATCCTGCGCGGTCGACGGCGCCGCACCGAGCCCGCACCGACCTCCGCTCCCCTCCCGTCCACGCAGCAGCCCGCACCCACCACCTCCCAGGAGTCCTCCCGTGCATGACACCACGATCCGCCCGCCGTTCGACCCCGAGCTCGACGTCTTCCTCACCTCGCTGACGGCCCGGGGTCCGTTCACGATCGACGCCGCCGCCCTCCCCCGCATGCGTGCACTCGAGGTCACCGAGCAGGAGCTCGACGACCGCCTGCGCGCCCGCGGGTACGAACGTCGCACCGTCAGCGTCCCCGGTCACCTCGGCGTCCCGATCGACCTGGCGGTGATCCAGCGCACCGGACGGACCGGCCCGACCACCGCGGTCTACACGATCCACGGCGGCGGGATGGTGATGGGGCACCACCTCGGCAACCTCGACTCCTACGACGACTGGCTGCTCGACCACGACGTCGTGCTCGTCAGCGTCGACTACCGGCTCGCCCCGGAGCACCCGGACCCCACCCCCGTCGAGGACTGCTACGCCGGACTCGTGTGGGTCGCGGACCACGCGGACGAGCTCGGCATCGACCCCGCACGCATCGTCATCGCCGGCCAGAGCGCCGGCGGCGGGCTCGCTGCCGGGACCGCACTGCTGGCGCGTGACCGCCGGGGGCCGGAGCTGTTCGCCCAGGTCCTGGTCTCGCCGATGCTCGACGACCGCGACGACACCGTGTCGACGCGCCAGATCGACGGGGTGGGGATCGCGGACCGACAGGCGATGCACTTCAGCTGGGGCGCCTACCTGGGCGACCGACGCGGTACGGCCGACGTCTCGCCGTACGCGGCACCCGCCCGCGCGGACGACCTGTCCGGGCTCCCGCGCACCTACATCGACTGCGGCAGCGCCGAGGTGTTCCGCGACGAGACCGTCGCCTGGGCGAGTGCCCTGTGGGCGGCCGGGGTCGACGCCGAGCTGCACGTCTGGCCGGGCGCGTTCCACGGGTTCACGAGCATGGTGCCCGGCGCGGCGGTCTCCAGGGCGGCGACCGCCGCCCTGGCCGACTGGACCACGCGGCTGCTCGGTCCCACGAGCCCGGTCACGAGCCGGGACTGACCGGACCGCAGCAGCCGGGCGGACCCGCGACGCGACCAGCGGACGGACGGGAGGCGCGGTGCGGGCCCGCACCGCGCCTCCCGTCCGTGGGTCACCCCTTGACGGCGCCGGCCGACATCCCGGAGACCAGGTTGCGCTGGACGATCATGAAGAACACGACGACCGGCAGCGAGAACAGCACCGATGCCGCCATCTGCCCCGTGAAGTCCGTCCCGGTCGTCTGCGTGGTGAACGACGCGAGCCAGACCGGCAACGTGTACTGCGCCTGGTCCTGCATGAACGTGTACGCCACGATGTAGTCGTTCCACGCGGCGATGAACGCGAACACGCTCGTCGCGATCATCCCCGGCATCACCAGCGGGAAGAGCACCTTCGTCAGGACCTGCCACGTGCTCGCGCCGTCGATGCGGGCGGCCTCCTCGACCTCCATCGGGATCGCCAGGAAGAACCCGCGCATCACCCAGATCGAGAACGGCAGCACCGCGGCCACGTACGCCAGGATGAGCCCGGCGTAGGTGCCGGTCAGACCGACCTGGTTGAAGATGAGGAACTGCGGGATGAGCAGTGCGGTGCCGGGCAGCATCTGCACGAGCAGGATCGCGACGAGGATCGGTCGGCGCCCGCGGAACCGGAACCGCGACAGCGCGGCCGACGCCAGGATGCCGAGCGCGAGCGACAGCACGACGGCTCCGACGACCACGATCGTCGAGTTCCCGAGGTAGACGAGGAAGTCGGCCCGGGTGAACGCCGTGACGAAGTTCTCGATCGTCGGGTGGGCGGGGGCGAACAGCGGTGTGCTCGTCAGGGCCTCGGACCGCGGCTTGAACGCGGTGTTCACCATCCAGTAGACGGGGAAGATCCACACCAGGCAGAACACGACCGCGATGGTGCTGCTGATCCAGCGGACCGGGCGACGACGACGGCGGATCCGCTTCGTCGCCGCGACGCCCTTCGGGGTCGGGACGGCTGCGGGGACGTCGGCCTCGACGGGGACGCCCGTCGGCATCGCGGTGGTCACAGGTCTTCTCCCGATCGGACGAGGTTCCGGATGTACAGCGCGCTGAGCACCATGAGGATGAGCGCGGCGATCACGGCGACCGCGGACCCGGTGCCGATGTCGTGCCCGACGAAGGCCGTGACGTAGGTGAAGACGCCCAGGGTCGAGGTGGCCCCGTCGGGACCGCCCTGCGAGACGAGCCAGATCTGGTTGAAGACGTTGAAGTCCCAGATGATCGAGAGCATCGTCACGAGCAGGAGCGTCGGGCGGAGGTACTCGATGGTCACCACGCGGTAGACGGTCCACTCGGAACCGCCGTCGAGCCGGACGGCCTCCTTCACCTCGAGCGGGATCTGGGTCTCGGCCGCGTACAGCGTCAGGGCGATGAACGGCACCGCTTGCCAGACCACGAGCATCCAGATCGACGTGTAGGCGAGCCCGGCGCTGTTGCCCCAGTCGGTGTCGGTCATGTCACCGAAGACCCGGAGCTGCGTGAGGGCCCAGTTGACCACCCCGTACCCGGGCTGGAACAGCCAGTTCCACACGAGCGACGACGCCACGTTCGGCATGCCCCACGCGAAGATGAGCACGATCGTGACGGCGTACCGCAGCACGACGCCGAGCCGGGTCATGAGGTGGGAGACGCCCGCTCCGATGAGGATGCTGCCGACGACCATCGCGGCGGTGAACAGCACCGTCCGGACCAGCGCCGCCCAGAAGGCCGGATCGGTCAGGATCTGCCCGTACTGCGCGAGGCCGACGGCGTCGTAGGCACCGGTGAACAGCGAGCGCTGGTCGTAGTCGGTGAACGACGTGAAGACCAGGAAGACGATCGGGGCGACCGTCACGAAGACGAGCACCAGTCCGGCCGGCGTGAGCAGCCAGAAGGGGGCGGACGAGCGGGTGGTGCGGCGCCGCGGGGGGCCGCCGGGGCGATCGCCGCGTGCGCGTGTGGGACGGTCCGGGCGCTCCAGGCTCGGGCGGGTGGCGGAGACGGTCACGTCTGGCCTTTCCGTGAGGGTCGGACGGTGCGGGTGCCGGAGCACCCGCACCGTCCTGCTGGGTCGTCCTACTGCTTGTTGAGGGTGCTGTCGGCGGCCTCGTCGAAGGTCGCCGCGGCCTGCTCGGGTGTCTTCGATCCGGAGACGATGCTCGAGAACAGGTCGTTGATGCTCAGGTCGCCCTCGAGGTCCGCCCACCGGGCGTTCGCGGGGGTCGCCTTCGAGTTGAGCGCGGCGGTGAAGAACGCCTTGTTGATCTCGCTCAGGCTCGAGTCAGCGGCCTTGATGCCCTCGGCGCTGTTCGGGATCCACCCGGTGTCGCCGTAGACGTACTTGCTCTGCACGTCGGGGCTCGTCGCGATCTTGACCCACGCCAGCGCCAGGTCGGAGTTCTTCGACTTCGCCGCGATGCCCCAGTCGGAGCCACCGAGCATGACCGGCTGGGTCTTCCCGGACTTGCCCGGGAACGGGAAGGTGCCGAGGGCGTCGGCGGTCATCTTCGGGTTCGCCTTCTCGATGAGCCCGAGTGCGCCGCTGGTGCTGAGGATCGCCGAGGACTTGCCGTCCGCGAAGACCTGGGTCATGTCGGGGCTGTCGGTGTTGAGCGTCGCCGACGCCTTCGTCGAGTACGCGTTCGCGAACTCCTTGAAGTCCTGCAGGCCCTGCTGTGCCTTCGCGTCGCCGAAGCCGGCCTTCCACTTGCCGCCGTCCTCCGTGGCGATCTCGCCGCCGGCGTCCCACACGAACTGCATGCCGGCGTACCAGTACTGCCCGGGCAGGTAGAAGGCCGAGAAGTCGCTCGCCGAGTTCTTCGCCTTGACCTTGTCGAGGTCTGCGGTGAGCTCCTCGTACGTGGTCGGCGCCGAGGTGATGCCGGCGTCCTTCCACATCTGCTTGTTGTAGATGACCGACCGCGCACCGGCGAACCCGGGGACGCCGTACAGCGAGCCGTCGACCGTCGCCGGGTCGGACAGGCCGTCGAGCCACGTCTGCCCCTGCGCGAGGTCCTTCTTGTACGGCGTCAGGTCGAGCAGCGCACCGTTCGCGGCGTAGCTCGCCACCTGCGTGTTGCCGAGGTCGATCACGTCCGGCGGGGTGTTCGTCGCGAGTGCGGTGGACACCTTCGTAGTGATGCCGTCCCACTGCTGGATCTGCACCTTGACCTTCGCGCCGGTCTCCTTCTCGAACTGCTCGTTGATCGCGGCGATGGTCCCGTCGGAGTAGTCCCCGGTCATCGCCCACACGGTCAGCGTCTTGCCGTCGCCCTCGACGTCGCCGATCGCCTTGGTGCCACCGCTGCCACCGGCGCCGGCGTTGCCGGCGCTGGAACAGGCGGTCATCCCGAGGGCGACGGTCAGGGCCACGGCAGCTGCTGCCGCGAACTTCTTCGTACGCATTGCTTCTCCTTGGTGGTCGTTCTGCTGTGTCGGGTCAGCTGACCCCGAGCTCCGCGGCGAGCAGGAACGCTGCTCCGCCCCGGAGGATCAGGTCGCTGTTGGTGGAGGTGGCCGTGACGGCGAGGTCGTCGCCGACGCTCGCGAGCGTCCGGGCCGAGACCGTGGCGTGCACCGCGTCGACGAAGGGACCCTCGACCAGTTCGGCCGGTCCCGTGACGACGATCTCGGTGATGTTGACCGCGCTGATGATCGGGGCGAGGACACGGCCGAGGGTGTCGCCGGCGGAGCCGAGCAGGGCCCCGCGGTCGGCTGCGGGCGCAGCGTCGAGCCGTCGCGCCAGGTGGTCGGCCCCGATGATGACCTCGAGGCACCCGCGCCGCCCGCAGGGGCAGGGTTCGCCGTCCTCGTCGATCGTCAGGTGCCCGATCTCACCGGCGGCGTACCGTTCGCCGAGGACGAGGCGCCCGCCGAGCACCATGCCCGTGCCGACGCCGTGCTCGAGCGCGACGACGAGCAGGTCGCGGGTCGGGTCGGCCTCGAAGGCGTGCACCCCGAGCGCGGCGACGTTGGCGTCGTTCAGCACGTGCACGGGGAGTCGGAAGTGGTCCGCGAGCTGCTGCTGGAGGGGCAGGCCGCCGCCGAGGGCCACCGAGTCGAGGACCGTCCCGGTCTCGTCGATGACACCCGGGCACCCGACGGCGATCCCGAGCAGGCGGCGCGAGGTCATCGCGGAGAGCCGCTCGACCAGGCGGATGATGCGGTTGAGCGCCTGGTCCCCGACGGCACCGTCGACCTCGATCCTGGCGCTGTCCACCACGTCGCCGCGCAGGTTGGTGACCGCGCCGACGAAGTGGTCCGGGACGGACAGGTCGACGACGACGATGTGGAAGGCGTCGACGTTCAGGTTGATGAGGGTCGCGGGCTTGCCCACGCGGAGGTCGCCGCGCGGCCCGAGCTCGGTGACGAGGGCGTCGGCCTCGAGCTCCGCGACGAGGCCCGACACGGTCGGCCGGGTGAGGCCCGAGTGGCGCGACAGGTCGGCTCGGCTCATCGCGCCGTCGGTGAAGAGCGTCTGCAGGATGAGCGACCGGTTCAGGGCCCGGCTGTGCTGCGGGAGCGCCTTGCTCCGCGGGCGGCGGAGCTGCGGGGCGAAGGGTGCCGGAGCATCCGTCTCGTTCACCATCAGATCTCCCTCGTAGAGCAGTTGCCTTAGTAAAGGACCGTTCCTAATCCACTGTCAACCCCCGATCTGCAGCCGTAACATCCGCGTGATCTCGGGGAAACGTGGCGCAGAAGACGCTTGCCAGGGGACAGTTAGGCGTGTTTACTAACCCGCATGCGCTGCCCTGACGCGGCGTCCTCGACGGCGAGGTCGCTCGCCCTGACGACGGGAACACCATGAGGATCGGCCTGGACATCGGCGGGACGAAGATCGACGGCGTCGCCGTCGCGCCGTCCGGTGCGGTGCTCGACCGGGTGCGCGTCGCGACCGGGTCCGGACCGGACGCCGTGCTCGCGAACACCCTGCGGGTGATCCGGTCCCTGGTCGACCGGACCGGGACACCGACGACCGCGGTGGGCATCGGCATCCCGGGGCTGATCGACCACGAGACCGGCTGGGTCCGTCACGCGGTCAACCTCGGGCTGTCCGAGGTCGCCCTCGGCCCGCTGGTCGCCGACGCGCTCGGGGTGCCGGTGCAGGTGGAGAACGACGTCAACGTCGCCGCCCTCGGTGCCGCGCAGGCCATGCAGCTGGACGGACCGCGGGCGTACCTCAACATCGGCACGGGTCTGGCGGCGGGACTCGTCGTGGACCGACGGCTCTGGCGCGGAGCGCGGGGGAACGCCGGCGAGATCGGCCACGTCCCGGTCCTGGCGGACGGACTGCCCTGCGTGTGCGGGCAGCGGGGCTGCCTCGAGACCGTCGCCTCCGGGTCCGCGCTCGCCACCGCGTGGCCCGGGCACGCCGGCAACGCCGCGACGGACCTCTTCGACTGCGCCGACGCGGGCGACCCCACCGCGGTCGCCGTGCGGGACCGCTTCGTCGCGGGCGTCGCCTCGGCGGTCCGGATCCTCGTCGTCACGGTCGACGTCGAGTCGGTCGTGATCGGGGGCGGGCTCGCCGTCCTCGGCGACCGCCTGCTCGCTCCCCTGCGCGCCTGCTTCGACGCCGCTGCACGCTCCTCCCCCTTCGTCGCGTCGCTCGGCCTGTCGTCCCGCGTGCTCCTCGCGCCCACCGACCAGCCGCTCGCCGCACTCGGTGCCGCGTTCACCGCGCCCGAGTCAGCCGTCGCGCCCGCCTGACGCGGACCGACCGGCCGCCCGCACCGCCTCCCCTGCACGGATCCACCGATCGCCGCACCGACGCGGCGGAAGTGAGCAACCCATGACCGAGACGAACCGTCCGTCCGCCCCCCGGAGCGGCCAGGGCAACCGGACACCCGGTACGCCGCCCACCCTGACCCGACGCGGGATGGTGCTCGGCGGTGCCGCCACCGTCGCCGCGGCCGCCGTCGCCCTCGGAACGCCGAGCGTGGCGTCCGCCGCCCCGAGCGGCGCCGCGTCCGCAGCCACGACGCACCGACCCGGTCACCCGGTGCCCTCGCGCAGCCGGTCGCGGGACCTCGCCTACGACTACCTCGACCTCCGCATGGACGAGTACGGCGCGGGCAGCGCGCCCCGCCTGCCACGTTCGTACTCCGGCGGGTACTTCGCGACGCTGCCGACCGAGTTCGTGTCCTCCTTCGCCTACGACGACGCACTCATGGTCCTCGCCTGGCTGGCACGCCGCCGGCGCGGTGACGTGCAGCGTGCGACGGCGCTCGGCGATGCCCTCCTCGCCCTGCAGGCGGCCGACCCGATCGGCGACGGCCGCACCCGGGCCTCGTACCAGCCGGACACCTTCCCGGTCGCGGACCCCCCGCGGCCGATCGACATCGGCTCGCCGGCGGCGTACACGGGCAACCAGTCCTGGGTGGGCCTGGCGTTCTGCCGGCTGTTCGCGGTGACCCGACAGCGTCGGTTCCTCGACGGGGCGCTCCGCCTCGGCACGTGGATCGAGACGAACGCCCGTGACGACGCACGTCGACCCGCGGGCTACACGGGCGGCCGGAACGCGGACGACCAGCCGATCACCTACAAGTCGACCGAGCACAACATCGACGTCACGGGCTTCTTCACCCAGCTCGCCCAGCTCACCGGCGACCGGACGTGGGCGCGCCGTGCCGCGCTGGCCGAGTCGTTCGTCCGCGCGATGCAGGACCCGACCGACGGGCACCTCTGGACCGGCACCGACCCCGACGGCACGACGATCAACCGCACCCCGATCCCGGAGGACGTGCAGACGTGGGCGTACCTCGCCACGCTCGACCGTCGGTACTCGTCGTCGGTCACCTGGGTGCTCGACCGGCTGACCGCGCACGACGGGCCGTACACGGGTCCATCGTTCTCCGACGCGGACACGAGCAAGGTCTGGTTCGAGGGGTCCGGCCACCTGGCACTCGCCCTGGAGGCCCGGGGTGCGAGGGGAGACCGGGCGCGTGCGACGTCGATCCTCGACAGCGTGCAGCTCGCGCAGCGCACGGAGCCGAACGGGGACGGCAGAGGCATCGTCTCGGCGTCGTCCGACGGCCTCGACACCGGCTTCGGCGACCTCTACTACGCGAGCCTCCACACCGGTGCGACCGCCTGGTACCTGCTGGCCGTCACCCGCACCAACCCGTTCCGCCTCTGACCCACCCCCGGAAGGACAGCACCGCATGCTCATCCCCCAGCCCCGCTCCCGCGTCGACGGTGTCGGCACGTTCACGCTCGACGAGCGGACCCGCGTCGCCGCGGACCCGGCCGCCGAGCCGGTCGCGCAGTACCTGCAGCAGGTGCTCCGCGCCTCCACCCGACTGCCCCTCCTCGGTGCCGGCGGAGTGACCGACGTGCCGGTCGTCGCCCTGCGGATCGCCACCGACCCCGAGGAGCTGCCGGCCGGCCCCGGGGGCGACCGCTCCGAGGCCTTCCGGCTCGAGGTCACCACGGACGGCGTGGTCGTCACCGGCGGCGCACCGGCCGGCGTCTTCTACGGCGTCCAGGCCCTGCTGCAGCTCCTGCCCGCCGACGTGTACCGCCGCGGACGGGTCCGCACGGACGGGTGGGTGCTGCCGGCGACGGTGGTCGAGGACGCCCCGGCCTTCGCCTGGCGCGGGGTGATGCTCGACGTCGCCCGGCACTTCCGCACGAAGGCCGAGGTCCTGCGCCTGGTCGACCAGCTCGCGGTGCACCGCATCAACCGCCTGCACTTCCACCTCACCGAGGACCAGGGCTGGCGGATCGAGATCAAGAAGTACCCGCGGCTCACCGAGGTCGGTTCCTGGCGCACCGAGTCGCAGGTCGGCGCGCACGTCCCGGACGCCGACGGCACGCTGCGGGTCGCCGGGTACGACGGCCGCCCGCACGGCGGCTCCTACACCCAGGACGACATCCGCGAGATCGTCGCCTACGCCGAGGACCGCTTCGTCACCGTCGTCCCGGAGATCGAGACGCCCGGCCACGTCCGCGCCGCCCTCGCCGCCTACCCGGAGCTCGGCGTGCACCCCGAGCGCGACCTCGACGTCTGGACGGAGTGGGGCATCGCGCACGACGTGCTCAACGCCGAGGACAGCACGGTGCAGTTCTTCCGCGACGTGTTCGACGAGGTCGTCGCGCTGTTCCCCTCCGAGTACATCGGGCTCGGCGGGGACGAGTGCCCGAAGGACCAGTGGGAGGAGGACCCGCGGATCCAGGAGCGCATCCGCGAGCTCGGGCTCGACGACGAGGAGCAGCTGCAGGCGTGGATCGTCGGGCAGCTCGCCGCGCACCTCGAGTCGCACGGCCGTCGGGCGTTCGGGTGGGACGAGATCCTCGAGGGCGGGACGCTCTCGCCGTCCGCGACCGTCGTGTCGTGGCGCGGTCTGCAGGGCGCGGTCACGGCAGCGCGCCGGGGGCACGACGTCATCTCGACGCCGGACGACCAGGTGTACCTCGACTACCGCCAGAGCGACCTGCCGAACGAGCCGATCCCGGTGTCGATCGTGCTGACGCTCGACGACGTGTACGCGTTCGACCCGGTCCCCGCCTCGCTGACCGACGAGGAGCGCGCGCACGTCATCGGCGGCCAGGCCAACATGTGGACCGAGCACGTCGACACCGTCCGTCGGCTCGACTACCAGCTGTTCCCGCGCGTGGTCGCCCTGTCCGAGGCACTCTGGTCGGCCGACGTCGCCCGACCGCGGGACGTCGCGGACTTCCGGCGGCGGCTCGAGGAGCACCTCGCACGGCTCGACGCCCTCGGGGTCGAGTACCGCCACGAGTCCGGCCCGCGACCGTGGGAGGAGCGGCCCGGCGTGCCGGGGCGGCCGCACAGCCGCGAGGAGCGCGCGGCCTACATCGACGCGATCACGGCGAACATCGCGGACGGTGCGCCGGCGCAGTAGGCGTCACCATGCGACGGACGGGAGGCACGGGGCGGCCCGGCACCGCCCCTCCCGTCCGTCGCGTGGTCACCCCACCGCGCGATCCACCCGCGTCTGCCGGGATCAGCCGTCCGCGGGCGGGATGATCGTCTCGAGCAGCCGGAGCACGCGTTCACCGTCGACGGCCTCCGGATCCAGCAGCCACTGGACCTGCAGACCGTCGGACGCGGCGATGCCGAGGCTCGCCAGGTCGACCGGGTCGAGGTCGGCCCGGATGCGTCCGGCTGCCTGGTCGGCGGCGATGAGCTCCGCCAGGTCCGCGCGGAGCCGGGTGAAGCGCTCCCGCATGAAGTCGCGCGTCGCGGGGTGCCCCTCCTGCACCGCGTCGGCCGCGAGGGTCGTGTACAGCTGCACGAGCCCGGGCACCTCGCGGTTCCGCGAGGCGCTCTCGCGCATGTCGCCGATCGCCGACCGCATCCGGTCGGGGGCGTCCTGCTCGCGCACCTCGTGTTCGCGGTAGACCGCGAGCAGGAGTTCGTCGCGGCTCGGGAAGTAGTGCCGGAGCGCGGCGTGGGTGATGCCGAGCGCGTCGGCCACCGACCGGAGGGACGAGGCGTCCACGCCCTGCGCGGCGACCATCCGGATCATCTCGTCGAGGATCTGGGCGCGACGCTCGGTGCCCTTGCGGTACCCGCCGCGCCGGGGCGGGGTCGCGTCGTCGTCGACCTCGTGCGTCATCCCCCCAACTTACCGCTGGAAGGTTTTCGCGCCACCCACGCCGGGGCACTACGAGTCGATGGGCTCCGCGGCACCGTCGGGGTCGACCGTGTACTCGTCGACCGGGATCGGGGCACCGCTGGCGAGCGCGTCGGTGACCTGCGTGAGGCACCGCGCGAGCACCTCGTTGTCCTCGCTCGACAGGTGGTCCATCACGCCCACGACCGCCTCGTGGAACCGGGCGTAGGACGAGTCGATCTTCTCGGCGGCCTGCACCGTCGGCTCGAGCACCTGTGCGCGCCGGTCGGTCGGGTGCGGCACGCGGACGATGTCGCCCTTCGCCACCAGGCCGTCGACGATCTTGGTGACCGAGGCGTTCGACACGTTGAGCATCACCGCGAGGTCCTTCGGACCCATCGCGCGCCCGTCGCGGTGCGCCTGCAGCATGTACCGGACCGTCAGGAACTCGTTCTTCGTCAGACCGCTCTCGGTCCGGGCCTGCTCGAGTTGCTGCTCCTCGGCGTGCTGCAGCCGGAGCAGGGCGTCCACGGCGACCTTGGCCGCACGCGACCGCGGCTCCCGGGCGTAGAGGTGCACGTGCTCGCGGCGGACGACGGTCAGTGGCATCTGCGGGTCGGGTCTCTCTGTCGGGCGGATCCGGTCGGAGCGGGTGGCTACGCGGTGGGCGCCGTGAAGAAGTCAGCGTACGACGGTTCGGTCCGCACGGACAGGAGCGCCGGGTCGTGGATCCGGCGGGACACGTAGGCGTCGATGACGGCCGGGTCGGTCAGGCCCACCCGCGTGGAGGTCACGGTGGGTCGTGCGGTCCTCGGCATCCCGGAGTAGGTGCTGTGCATGCGTGGTCCCGCCTTCCTGCGTCGGTGGCGTCCGTCGGTGTCGTCCGGCCCGGACGGCAGAACTGTTTCACGGCGCGAACGATCAGCGCAACGAACCTTTCGCGTTCTGTACGGTTCGCGCAGCACCCCACGGGGCGGGGCCAGGATGGGTCCCATGGCCTACATCGCCGCGGACGACCGCTACGACTCCATGCCCTACCGCCGGACCGGCCGCTCGGGCCTCGACCTGCCGCTGCTCTCGCTCGGCTACTGGCACAACTTCGGGGACGACAAGCCGTTCGAGACGCAGCGCGCGATCAGCCGCCGCGCCTTCGACCTCGGCATCACGCACCACGACCTCGCCAACAACTACGGGCCGCCCTACGGCGCGGCCGAGCTGAACTTCGGTCGGCTCATGCGCGAGGACTTCCGGCCGTACCGCGACGAGATGGTGGTGTCGACCAAGGCCGGGTGGGACATGTGGCCCGGCCCGTACGGTCAGGGCGGTGGCTCGCGGAAGTACGTGCTCGCGTCGCTCGACCAGTCCCTGCAGCGCACGGGCCTCGACTACGTCGACGTCTTCTACTCGCACCGCCTCGACGCCTCGACGCCGCTCGAGGAGACGATGGGCGCGCTGCACACCGCCGTGCAGCAGGGCAAGGCGCTGTACGTCGGCATCTCGTCCTACGACGCCGAGCGCTCCCGGCAGGCCGCCGCGATCCTCCGCGACCTCGGGACCCCGCTGCTCATCCACCAGCCCTCGTACTCGATGCTCAACCGCTGGATCGAGACCGAGGGGCTCCTCGACGCCGCCGGCGAAGTGGGCTTCGGCGTGATCGGCTTCACGGCCCTCGCGCAGGGCCTGCTCACGGGGCGGTACCTCGACGGGGTGCCGTCGGACTCGCGCGCGGCGGCCGGCAAGTCCCTCGACGCCGGCACCCTGACGGACGAGGTCGTCGAGCACCTCCGGGCGTTGAACGACATCGCGTCCGAGCGCGGCCAGAGCCTGGCGCAGCTCGCGCTCGCGTGGGCGCTCCGCGACGAGCGGGTGACATCGCTCGTGATCGGCGCCTCGCGCGTCGAGCAACTCGAGCAGAACGTCGCGGCGCTCGGGAACCTGTCGTTCACCGACGACGAGCTCCGCCGGATCGACGAGCACTCGGTCGGCGTCCTCGACGTCGACCTGTGGTCCGGCGCCCGTTCCGGCCAGGTGAGCTGACCCCCGCCCGCGCCCCCGCCCCTTCCGGAAGCGGGGGCGGAAGGGTCGCGTCAGGCCAGGCCGAGCCGCGCGTCGAGCACCTCGAGCAGCCGCCGCCGGAACGGCACCGACGACCACCCGTGGTCCGCCCCCTCGACGACCGTCAGGACGGCGCCCGGCAGGAGCTCGGCGTAGCGGCGCCCGTACGACACCGGCACGATCGCGTCCTCGGTGCCGTGCACGACGTCCGCCGGGCCGGTGTAGTCGGCGACGGGCGCGTACACGTCGAGACCGTCCTCGACGTCGGCGATGAACGCCGTGCCGAGCACCATCCCACCGAAGTCGAACCACCCCTGCTCCCGCGCCGGGGCGAGGGGCTGGCCCTGGATCGCGTCGTGCTCGGTGATGTCGTCGACGACGACGCCCGCCGGCGACCACAGCGTCAGGCTGCGGACCGCGTCCGGCACCCGAGCCGCGGCGAGCGCCGACTCCACCGCGCCGAGGCTGTGCGCGACGACGTGCACGCCCTGCCCCCGGTCGGCGGCGCGGATCATCGCGACGACCTGCTCGACCTCGTCACGGATGGTGATGTCGGCGAACTCGCCGTCGCTCGCGCCCTGTCCGAGCCGGTCGTGGCTGCGGACCACCGCGCCCCGGGCGACCAGGTGCCGTGCGGTCTGCACGAACAACTGGTGACCGCCGAGGGCGCTGTCGCTGAAGCCGTGGACGAGCAGCACGACGGGGGCGTCCGGTGCGGCGCCGTCCCGCGGTTCCCACTGCCACCCGCGGATCGTCGACCCGCGGTGCTCGAGGGTCGTCGCGGTGGTCCGGGGGTCGACCCCGCGCAGGGGCACGCCACCCATCAGTTCGTCCGGTCCGCCCACCCGGCCGGCAGGTCGCCGGGCGCGGTGTCGACCACGGACTCGTCGTCCTCGCCGACGTGCTCGAACAGCGTGATGTGCGCGAACTCGGGGACCACGTAGATCGGGTAGGTCGGTCCCTCGTCGCGGAACCGCTGCATCTCGTCGAGGTGGTCGTTCTGGAAGAGCACGGTCTTCTGCCCGTCGAGCTCGATCCAGCGCGGGAAGAAGATGGTGCCGTGCAGGACGCGCTGCTCGGGCAGGACGTTCACGACGACGCTGGTGCCGGTCGGCTCGTTCCAGGAGACCTTGTAGACGCCGGGCGCCAGCGCGACGAGGTCGACCGTCTGGTCCTTGACCCAGCGACCGCCGACGTGGCCGGTGTGGATGCGGTAGTCGATGGTCGTGGCGTTCTTGACGTACATCTCGTACTGCCAGCCGTTGGCGTACGTGTAGACGAAGCGGTGGCCGACGATGCCGGTCAGGTCCTGGGACGGTTCGGGGTGCTCGACGGAGGTGGTGGTGTCCATGCCCCCAGCGTGCACCCGAAGTGGTTTTGTTGCAAACAAAACTGCCTGGTAGTCTGCCGAGCATGCGGGGTACCGGGGACGAGACGGCACGGGTCGCACGGCGCCTGAGCGACCGGATCGGTCCGTTCCGCCGGACGCTCCTGCGGACCTCGCGCGTCGCCGCCGGCCTGCCCGACATCCCGGACGCCCAGGTCGAGGTCATGCGGGCACTCGGGGCCGACGAGGCCGGCTCCGCACCGTCGGCACTGGCGTCCCGCCTCGGCCTGGCGCGCTCGACCGTCAGCAACCTCGTGTCGTCGATGGAGCAGGCGGGCCTGGTCGAGCGGCGGCTCGTCGGCGGCGACGGACGGCGTGCCACCGTGCACCTGACCCCGCTCGCGACCGAGCGACTCCGCACATACGACGAGGCCGCGACCACCGTCCTCGTGGACGCCCTGGGTCGCCTGTCCGCGGACGACCGCGCCGCGCTGGCCGCCGCCCTCCCCGCCCTCGAGCGCCTGCACCGTGAGATCACCCCGCCGCCCGCATCCTGACTCCCAGTTCCTTCCGAGCGGTCTCTCGGCACTCCTGAGGCGAGAGTGCTAGAACAGATCGCAGTTGAGTCGAGGGGACTCAACCAGGACACGAAGGAGTTGATCTCGATGACGATGCAGTTCGACCCGTTCCGCGAGCTCGACCGACTCGCCGGCTCCCTGCTCGGGGCCGGAGCCGGTGCTCCGCGCTCGATGCCGATGGACCTGTACCGCACGGGTGACCACTACGTCCTCGACGTCGACCTGCCGGGCATCGACCCGGGCTCGGTCGACGTGGACGTCGACGGTTCCGTGCTCACCATCCGGGCGGAGCGCACCCTCGGTGCTCCGGAGGGCTCGCAGTGGCTCACCCGCGAACGCCAGCCCGGCACGTTCGTCCGGCAGCTGACGCTCGGCGACCACCTCGACACCGCACGCATCACCGCCGCGTACGACAACGGCGTGCTGAGCGTGACGATCCCGGTCAAGGAGTCGGCGAAGCCCCGCCGGATCGACGTCACCACCGGTGGCGGCGCCCAGCAGCTCGCGGTCGGCACCGCCGAGCAGTAGGCGGGGGCGCGGTGACGACGTTCATCAACGCGCTCCTCGCCGTCGCGGTCGTCACGGCGGCCCTCGTCGTGACGAGTCTCGACCGCCGGACCGCGGTCCTCCTCGGCGCGGCCGGCAGCACGACGGGCAGCTTCCTCACCTGGCTCGTCGCGCCGGACGCCTGGTCGGAGATCCCGGTCGTGCCGTGGCTCGCCGCGGCCGCCGGGACGGTCGCGCTCATCGCGCTGTGGAGCGCGACGCGGATGTGGTCCGGCATCTTCGATCCGCCGCGACCGGTCGCGGACGACGACACGGCGGCCCTGGCAACCGTGGGCGCGGAGCAGTGACCACCTGACGGACGGGAGGCCCGGTGCACGCTCGCACCGGGCCTCCCGTCCGCCGTCGGGTCGCGCCGGACGATCCCGTCAGGCGACCCGGGTGACCGTCACTCCTTGCCGAGCTTGTCCTGCACCAGGCCGGCCGTCTTCTCGACCACGTTCGGCAGCTCGGTCGTGCCGTAGAACCGCACGTCCGGGTGCGTGGGCGGCGGCATCGGCACCGACGAGGTGGGGCCGTCGTGGTACGAGTACTCGCCCTTGCCGTCGAACGACGGACCGCTCGCCCACGGGCCGTCACCGGCCTCCTTCCCGTCCGAGAAGTTCAGGTACTGGTAGCTGAACTCCGTGTGCTCCTTCGCCTGCGGGAACTTGTTCGGGACGGGGAAGTCCTCGATCCCCTTCTCGCGCAGCTCGGCGGCCGCCGTGGCCCACATGTTCTGGTGCATCGTGTCGCGGGCCAGGAGGAACGAGAGCAGGTCCCGCACGCCGTGGTCGTCGGTCATGTGGTACAGCCGGGCGACCTGGACGCGGCCCTGCATCTCGGCGTTGGCGTTCGCCGTGAAGTCGGCGAGCAGGTTGCCGCTCGCGGTGATGTAGCTGCCCTGCCAGGGGTTGCCGTTGCTGTCGACGGGGCGCGCGCCCGCGCCGGCGACGATGCCCTGCTGGATGTCGGTGCCCCCGACGACCGCGGCGACCGTCGGGTCGTCCTGCACGGCGTCCTCGGTGATGCCGAGGGGGCTCTTCTCGAGCAGCTGCGCGATCATCGTCGCGAGCATCTCGACGTGGCCCATCTCCTCGGCACCGATGCCGAAGACCATGTCGCGGTACTTGCCGGGCATGTGCATGTTCCACGCCTGGAACTGGTACTGCATCGCGACGGAGATCTCGCCGTACTGACCGCCGAGCACCTCCTGCAGCTTGCGTGCGTACACGGCGTCCGGCTTGTCCGGGGTCGACTTGAACTGGAGTTCCTGCTTGTGGAAGTACATCGCGTTCTCCTGCGTCGCTGGCGGTCGGGTCGTCGGTGCCAACGGTCCGCGCGGCCGTCTGGGTGCCCGTCCGGGCTGGACGGATGGCGCGGGATCGATGGCCGGATCGCGCGGACCGCCGCTGCCGGATCGGCCTACGGTGTGCGGCATGGACCTCGAACTGCGTGACCGTGTCGCCCTCGTCGTCGGCGGACGGGGGTACATCGGCGCCGCCGTCGCCGAGACCCTCCGTCGGGAGGGCGCGCGGGTCGTGGTCGCCTCGCGGAGCGCGGACGGCGACGACGCCGTCGCGATGGACACCGCTTCGCAGGAGTCGGTCGACGCGGCCGTCGCCCGGGTGCTCGAGCAGCACGGCCGCATCGACGTCCTCGTCGTGACCGCGGCGCCGGCGGCCGGCACCCTGGACCCCGAGCGCGCGTCGGACCCGGAGCAGGTCGCGGCGGCGATCGACGGCAAGGCCCTCGGCTTCCTGCGGGTCGCGAACGCGGTGCTGCCGCACCAGCGCGCGGCCGGGTCCGGGCGCGTGGTGGTGATCAGCGGGCAGAACGCCTACCTGGCCGGGAACGTCACGACGTCGCTCCGGAACGCGGCGACGAGCATCATCGCGAAGAACCTCGCCGACCAGGTGGCCGGCACGGGGGTCGCCGTGAACGTCGTGAACCCCGGCTCCGTGACGGACGAGCCGGCCGCCGAGGTGCAGCGGGGCGCGGGTGGGGAGTCGAGCCCGCAGCAGATCGCGGACCTGGTCGCGTTCCTCGCCTCACCGCGGTCCGCGGTGAGCGGCGAGTCCGTGTCGATCGCGCACCGCGTGCTCGGGCAGCTCACGATCTGACGGGGCACCGATCTGACGGGACGCCGTGCCGGACGGGAGGCGCGCGGTGCGGCCGCCACGGGCCTCCCGTCCGACGCGTGGCAGGTCACGAGCCCTGCTCGCTTCGTCCTGCAGGACGACGGCCTTCGTCCCTCCGCCCGATGCCCCGGTACCGGGCGGTCGGCGAGGCTCGGTGGCATGGAGAGTTCGACCAAGCACGTGATCGCCACCCTCGCCACCTGCGCCGCCATCGTCGTGGTGACCGCCGTCGCGCTCGTCGCGATGTCGCCCGTCCCGTGAGCCGGTGGCCGCGCGGCCGGCGTGCGATGATCGAGCCGTGACGGACCGGCGCACGTTCCTCCGGCCGATGCGGACCCGGTCGATCGTCGCCGACCTCGTCTGGGCCGCACTCGCCGCGCTGCTCTTCACCGCGCCGATCGAGCTCGAGCTCGAGCGCGCGAGCCTGCTCGCGGTCGTCGCCGCGTGCGCCGCGATCGCCCTGCGCCGTCTGACGCCGAGCGGCGCGATGGTGATGACGGTCGTCCTCGGGGCCGTGCAGGTCACGGGCGGCGAGCGCCCCTCCCTCGTCGACCTCGCCATCGCCGTGGTCATCGGCACCGCCGCCGTCCTCGGCACCCGGACCGAGGCCGTGGTCGCCGGCATGCTCGCCGTGGTCGCCGGGGTCTCGGCGTCCATGTACCTCTCCACGACCGGTTACCGCTACGCCCTGCTGCTGAACGGACCGAGCGACCAGGTCGCCCTCGTCCTCGCGGCCCCGTCGCTCGTCCTGCTCTCCGTGTGGGCCGGCGGACTCGCCGGGCGGGCCGTCCGCTCGCAGGTCGCCGAGGCCGCACGGCGTGCCGAGGCCGAGGCGGCCGCGAGCCGCGCCGAGGCCGTGGCGAACCGGGCCGAGGCCGTCGCCACCCGCGCGGTCGACGAGGCCGAGGCCGAACGCATCCGCGCCGACATCGCCCGCGACGTCCACGACGTCGTGGGGCACTCGCTCGCGGTCATCATCGCCCAGGCCGACTCGGTACCGTTCCTCGACGACGAGGCCCGCATCCGCGAGGTCAGCGCCACCATCGCGAGCACCGCCCGCAGCTCCCTCGTCGAGGTCCGGCAGGTGCTCGGGCACATCGACGGGTCCGAGGCCGCAGCGGACCCGACGTCGTTCGACGAGATCGTCCGCGGCATCCGCGAGGCCGGCGTCGACGTCGAGCACGCCGTCCGCGGTGTCGCCCGGCCCCTCGGCGCGGTGCACGGCACGGCGGCACGACGGGTCCTGCAGGAGATGCTCACGAACGCGCTGCGCCACGGGGTGCCCGGCGGCTCCGTCGAGGTCCGCGAGACCTGGCGCTCGGCCGACCTCGTGCTCGAGGTGGAGAACGCCGTGCCGACCGCCGCCCTGCCCGTCGGCGGCGAGCTCGGACTCGAGGAACTCGCCGCGCGCCCCGTCACCGGCGAGCAGCCGACGGTCGCCGGCACCCGCGGTTCCGGGCGCGGGCTGACCGGCATGCAGACCCGACTGACCACGATCGGCGGGTCGTTCGACGCCGCCGTGCTGGACGCCGTGTTCGTCGCGCGCGCCCGCATCCCGTTCGACGTCCGAGGGGGGACGACACGATGACCGACCCGATCCGCATCCTGCTCACCGACGATCAGGCGCTCTTCCGCGCCGGGCTGCGTGTCGTGCTCGACGCACAGCCCGACATGGAGGTGGTCGGCGAGGCCTCCGACGGTGCCGAGGCACTCGACCGCGTCCGCGAGCTCCACCCCGACGTGGTCCTGCTCGACATGCGGATGGCGGGCGTCGACGGGGTGGAGACCGTGCGTCGGCTCTTCTCCGGCGAGGTCGAGGGACCGCTCCCCCGCGTGGTGGTGCTCACGACCTTCGGGCTGGACCCGGCGGCGGCGACCGCGATCCGCCTCGGCGCGAGCGGCTTCCTGCTCAAGGACACCACCCCGCCCTTCCTGTTCGCGGCGGTGCGGGCCGTCCACGAGGGCAGTTCGGTGATCGCGCCGAACGACCTGTCGCAGCTGTTCGGCGCGGACGTCGACCGGGCACCGGCCCCGCAGCCCGAGGCCTTCCAGACGCTGACGGACCGGGAGCGCATCGTGTTCGGGTGGGCCTCCCGAGGGCTCTCCAACGCGGAGATCGCCGCCCGGGAGTTCGTCACCGAGTCGACCGTGAAGACGCAGATCTCGAGCATCCTCGGCAAGCTCGCGCTGCGCGACCGGGTGCAGCTCGTCGTCTACGCGCACGACCACGGGCTGGCCGGCACCCGCGAGGACGGACCGGCCCCCGCCTGAGGTCAGCTCGCGGCGTCGATCCCCAGGGCGTCGCCGAGCCCGAGGGTGCGCTGCGCCAGGTCGCACTGCGACGACGCGGGCTTCATGACGAGTCCGGACGCCTGCGCCGTGTGGCCGAGCCCGTAGGTGTGCCCCCACTCGTGCGTCGCGACGCCGCGCAGGTCGAACCGCGCGCCGGAGCACGTCGCCGACGACGACCACGCGTACGAGGTCGTGTACCGCTGGTCCATCTCGACCGCGACACCGGAACGCGACCACACGCACGTGGTGGCGAGGGTGCCCGAGCGCAGCGACCCCCACCCGGTGACGCTCGCACCGCTCGGCGAACCGCACCCACCGTTCGCCGTGACGGCCGGAGCCTGCGTGGTCGTGCCGAGGTAGGTGTTCGCGGCACCGGAGGTGATCGTCCGACCGCAGGTCTTCAGGGTCCCGGTCCAGGCGTTCGCGGCCGCCCTGAGCGCCGCGGCGTCCGTCGCCCGGGCCCCGGACGGGTTCGACGACCAGCGGACGGGCGACGTCCACCGGTACCCGAGCAGCGCGTACGTGCGGTTCGTGCAGCTCGACGCGGGAGCGGGCTTCGTCGCGGTCGCCGCCATCGGGTGCGCGGTCGTACCACCACCGGTCAGCCGCTCGTGCAGGCTCCGGACCTTCCGGATCGCCGCCGGCGCACCGGACCACTCGCCCTCGACCGCCACCGCGACGCCCGAGCGACCCGTGTTCGTGATCGAGACGTCCCCGGGGTCGACCGCGCCGGCGGCCGCGACCGGGAGCGCCGACACGGTCGTGCCGGGCGACGGCACCACGAAGCGACGGCCGTCCGGCAGCGTGACCGTACCGCGCTCGACGGCGCACCCGCGGCCGAGGTCGCGGACGGTGATGCGGTCACCGCTGCACGTCGACGCGGCCTCGGCGGGCGCGACCCCGACGGACGTGGACACGATCGCGACGAGCACGGTCGAGAGGGCGACCGCGGCAGCGGTCACGGACGGCGTCCGCACGATGGTCCTCCTGGGGCACGAGCACCGGACGGACCCGGAGCGACGCCGATCAGTGTGCGCAACGCTCCGCGGGGTGGTCAACCCCCCGACCCGGGATGCCCCGTCCGGGTGTCGACCCCGTTGCCCGGGCACCGAGCGCTCCGCTCGACCCGGCCGTGCGCCGGACCGTGCCGACCGACCGGGTGACCGACGAGGCGGGGGCGGGGCGAGCCTCCAGGCCGGGTCCCGCGGGTCCGGACGACCGGGCGGGAACACGGAACGGCCCCCGGGATTCCTCCCGGGGGCCGTTCCTCACCTGGTGCGCGAGGGGGGACTTGAACCCCCACGCCGTTTCCAGCACACGGACCTGAACCGTGCGCGTCTACCAATTCCGCCACTCGCGCCAGCCCGGCAACACTAGCACGCGGCGGACGGTGCCCGTGACCACGCACAGACGAGCAGGAGCGCCAGCCACTACCATGCAGGGGTCCCTGACCGACGACCGGGAAGACACATGGGCCTCTTGGACAGCTTCGAGCGTGGGTTGGAGCGCGCCGTGAACGGCGCGTTCGCGAAGACCTTCCGCTCCGGCGTGCAGCCCGTCGAGATCTCGAGCGCCCTGCGCCGCGAGCTCGACACGAAGGCGGCCGTGGTCTCCCGCGAGCGGATCCTCGTGCCCAACGAGTTCACCGTGCGGCTCGCCCCGCCGGACCACTCGCGCATGCACGACGTCGGTCAGCCGCTCATCGACGAACTGACGCAGATGGTGCAGCAGCACGCCGTCGCGCAGAACTACTCGTTCTCCGGCCCGGTCTCGATCCGGCTGCAGCAGGACGGCACGCTCTCGACGGGTCTCCTCGAGATCGACGCCTCGACCGTGCAGCGCGACGTGGCCTGGGTCGCCGTGCTCGACATCGGATCGCAGCGCCACCGGCTCCGACGCGGCCGCACCGTGATCGGGCGCGGGACCGACGCCGACATCACCGTCGCGGACACCGGGACGAGTCGGAAGCACGTCGAGGTCATCTGGGACGGCAAGCACGCCCAGGCGAACGACCTCGGGTCCACGAACGGGTCGAAGCTCGACGGGCAGCGCTTCGAGCAGGCCATCGTCGAGCCGGACTCGACCATCGAGATCGGTCGTACCCGTATGGTGTTCCGGGTGATCCCCGAGAGCGACGGAGGTGCTCGATGACCACAGGCCTGACCCTGCTCGTCCTGCGCTTCGCCTTCCTCGCGGTGCTGTGGCTGTTCGTCTTCGTGATCGTCTTCGCGCTGCGGAGCGACCTGTTCGGCCAACGCGTCCGCACCGTCCCGACCGATCCGAAGGCCGGCGCGTCCGGTCCGACGACCCCGACGGTGCCGGCAGCGGCCGCCGCGGCTCCCGCCGGGGCGGGTGCGTTCACCGAGATCATCGGCCAGCCCGCCGGCGGACAGCAGCGTCCGTCCGCCACGGGCACGCCCACGCGGCTCGTCATCACCGAGGGCTCGCGCGAGGGCCTCGAGATGCCCCTCGGCGGCGGCCCCATCACCATCGGGCGCTCCAGCGAGTCGAACGTCGTCATCCGTGACGACTACACCTCGACCAACCACGCCCGCCTCGACCTCCGGGCCGACGGCTGGGTCCTGTCCGACCTCGAGTCCACGAACGGCACGTTCGTCGACGGTCAGAAGGTGACCGCTCCCGTGCACGTCGCGGAACGGACGCCGATCACGATCGGGACGACGACGTTCGAGCTGCGGCGGTAACCGGGACATGACGGCTCGCACGCTGAGCGCCGCTGTGTCCCACGTGGGGCGCATCCGCGCCAACAACCAGGACTCCGGGTACGCCGGCACGCACCTGTTCGCCGTCGCCGACGGCATGGGCGGGCACGCCGGTGGCGACGTCGCCTCGGCGATCGCCATCCGCCGGATCCGCGAGGTCGACCGCGAGTTCCCCTCCGCGCACGACGCCGAGTTCGCCCTGCAGTCCGCGCTCATCGCCGCGAACCAGCTCGTCACCGAGACGGTCTTCGAGCACCAGGAGCTCACCGGCATGGGCACCACGGTGTCCGCCCTCATCCGCGTCGGCGAGCAGATCGCCATCGCCCACATCGGCGACTCGCGCATCTACCGGATGCGCGACGGCGAGCTGCAGCAGATCACGTCGGACCACACGTTCGTCCAGCGGCTGGTCGACAGCGGCCGGATCACGCCGGAGGAGGCGGCCGTGCACCCGCGCCGCTCGGTGCTCATGCGCGTGCTCGGCGACGTCGACGCCGCGCCCGAGGTCGACACGGCCGTCATGGACATCCAGACCGGGGACCGCTGGCTGCTCTGCTCGGACGGTCTGTCGTCGTACCTGGCCGAGGAGCGGATCCGGCACGCGCTGGCGTCCACGATGGACGCCAACCAGGTGACGCAGCGACTCGTCAAGGAGACGCTCGACCACGGCGCCCCGGACAACGTCACCGTCGTCGTCATGGACGTCACCGACACCGAGCCCGAGGACGACGACGACGCCGCGACGACCGTCGGGTCCGCGGCCGCTCCGCTCACGTTCGAGGCGTCGACCGGTCGCAAGCCGATCCGCCTCCCCACGATCCTGCTCCACCCGCTCAAGGTCTCCACCGCCCCCGAGGACTCGCACTTCGAGCCGGAGTCCGACCAGTTCTTCGCCGAGCTCATCGCCGAGGACCGCCGGCGACGCATCCGTCGTCGGATCGCGTGGACGATCGCCCTCGTGGTCGCCGTCGCCGCCCTCGTCGGCGCCGTCTGGCTCGGCTGGCGGATCACGCAGGCGCACTACTACGTCGGGACCGACCGCGGCACCGTCGCGATCTACCGCGGCGTGCAGCAGTCGATCGGTCCGATCGCCCTCTCCGACGTGTACGAGGACACCGACGTCACCGTCTCGTCGCTGCCCGACTACACGCGGGAGAACGTCCGCTCGACGATCAACGCGCAGTCCCTGTCCGACGCGCGCGACATCGTCGACCGCCTGCGCAAGGCCGCTGAGACCGGGCAGGACCAGGCCGGCACCGGTGGGGACGGCGGATCGTCGTCACCCACGCCGACGCCGTCCCGCTCCGCCGCACCGTCGGGCAGCGCCTCGCCCTCCGCGTCGCCGGGAGCCCGTCGGTGAGCGCCGCGACCGCGCAGTCGTTCACGCAGGCGATCACGATCAAGCTGCGTGAGCCCGCCCGCGCCCGGAACCTCGAGCTCGTGCTGCTCGTCATCGCCTGCGGCATCTGCGCCGGTGCGATGGTGCTCGTGCAGCTCGGCACCAAGGGACGCCTGTTCGACACCGGCGTGCTGTGGGTCGGCGGAGGCATCCTCGGACTCGCGCTCGTCATGCACGTGGTGCTCCGGGTCGTCGCCAAGAACGCGGACCCGTTCGTCCTGCCGATCGCGCTCGTGCTCAACGGCATCGGCATCGCCGAGATCTACCGCATCGACGTCCACAACGGCCTGACCGGCTGGGACGCGATCGGCGTCAAGCAGATCGTCTGGACGATGCTCGCCATGGTCCTGGCGACGATCACGCTCCTGGCCGTGCGGAACCACCGCTTCCTGCAGCGGTACCGCTACATCTTCATGGCCGCCACCATCGCGCTGCTCCTCCTGCCGATGCTGCCGGGCATCGGGTCGAACGTCGGCGGTGCGCGCGTCTGGATCCGGATCGGCCCCTTCTCGTTCCAGCCGGGTGAGCTCGCGAAGATCACCATGGCGCTGTTCTTCGCCGGGTACCTCGTGACCGCGCGCGACTCGCTGTCGATCGTGGGCAAGAAGTTCGCCGGGATGACGTTCCCCCGAGCGCGCGACCTCGGCCCGATCCTCGTCATGTGGGCCGCCGCGATGGCCGTCCTCGTGTTCCAGCGCGACCTCGGCACGGCGCTGCTCTACTTCGGGCTCTTCCTCGTGATGATCTACGTCGCCACGGCCCGGCTCGGCTGGGTCGTGATCGGCCTCGGCCTCTTCGTCGGCGGCGCCCTCGTCGCGCAGTCGGTCCTCGTGTACGTGCGGGGCCGGTTCGAGCAGTGGCTCGACCCGTTCGACCAGACGATCTTCGACCGGCAGACCCAGGGCAGCTACCAGCTGGTCCAGGGCCTGTTCGGCTTCGCGAACGGCGGCATCACCGGGACCGGCCTCGGGCAGGGGCGTCCGTACATCACCCCGGTCGCCAACGCGGACTACATCGTCGCGTCGCTCGGCGAGGAGCTCGGGCTCATCGGCGTCTTCGCGATCCTCGCGCTCTTCATCGTCCTGGCATCCCGGGGCCTGCGCGTCGCGTTCATGGCGCAGGACGACTTCGGCAAGCTCCTCGGCGTGGGCTTCGGCTTCATCATCGCGCTGCAGGTCTTCGTCGTCGTCGGCGGCATCACCCGCATCATCCCGGTCACGGGGCTCACGACGCCGTTCATGGCCGCTGGTGGATCGTCGCTCATCGCCAACTGGATCATCGCCGCGATGCTGCTGCGCCTCACCGACGCGATCCCTGCCGAACAACGCGTCCAGCAGGGCGCGATCCCGGCCGCCGCTCGCGGTCGCGGATCGTCCAGGAAGGAGCGCACCCGGTGAACCGACAGCTCCGCGGCGTCTCGACCGTCATCGTGCTCATGTTCGTCGCGCTCTTCGTGTCGACCACGTCCATCCAGTTCTTCGCCGCCGACTCGCTGCGCGCCGACTCACGGAACTCGCGCACGATCCTCGACAGCTACTCGACCAAGCGCGGCGCGATCCTGGTCGACGGCAGTCCGATCGCCGAGTCGACCCCCTCGGACGACCAGTACCAGTACCAGCGCAAGTACACGAACGGCGGGCTGTACTCGGCCGTCACCGGGTACTTCACGATCGGTCAGGGGAACGCCGGCATCGAGAGCGCCGAGAACGCCGTGCTCTCCGGCAACTCGGACGCGTCGTTCTTCCAGAACCTCAACGCCATCCTGACCGGACAGGACGTCCAGGGCGACAACGTCAACCTGACGATCGACCCCGACGTGCAGCGGGCGGCGTACGACGCGCTCGGCACGAACACGGGTGCGGTCGTCGCGATCGAACCGTCGACGGGGAAGATCCTCGCGATGGTGTCGAAGCCCGACTACGACCCGAACGCGCTCACCTCGCACGACACCGCCGAGGTCAAGGCGCAGTACGACGCCCTGCTCCAGCAGACCCCGACGCCGCTGCAGAACCGCGCGATCGGCGGCGACCTGTACACGCCGGGATCGGTCTTCAAGCTCATCGTGGCGTCCGCGGCCCTCAAGGACGGCAAGTACGACCTCGACTCCGAGTTCCCGAACCCGTCGCGCCTGCAGCTGCCGGGCACCTCGTCGTACATCAACAACGCCGAGGGCGGCTCCTGTGGCGGTGGCGACACGGTCAAGCTGCGCACGGCGATCCAGAACTCGTGCAACATCCCCTTCGCGGAGCTCGGCCAGAAGCTCGGCTACGACGCCATCAAGTCCGTCGCGGACGAGTACGGCTTCGGTGACGCGATCGAGGTCCCGATGCGCGCGACCGCGAGCCAGTACCCCGACGTCGACTCGACCGCCCAGCTCATGCTGAGCGCCTTCGGCCAGGCCAGCGTCCGCGTCTCGCCGCTGCAGATGGCGATGGTCTCGGCGGGGATCGCCAACGGTGGCAAGGTCATGCAGCCGACGCTCGTCGACTCGGTCACGACCAGCGACCTGAAGACCGTCCAGTCCTTCTCGCCGAAGCAGTACAGCGATCCGCTGTCCGGCTCCGAGGCAGCCGACCTGACCGAGGCGATGCAGAGCGTCGTCAGCAGCGGGACCGGCACGAATGCCAGGATCGACGGTGTCGACGTCGCCGGGAAGACCGGGACGGCGGAAGGCGGTACGGGTGACCCGTACACGCTCTGGTTCACGGGGTTCGCCCCGGCGAAGAACCCTGAGGTGGCCGTCGCGGTCGTCGTCGGGAACGGCGGCGGGCTCGGGCAGTCCGGCGTCGGCAACACGGTCGCGGCTCCGGTCGCGAAGAAGGTCATGGAGGCGGTGCTGAACAAATGAGACCCACCAGCGGACTCACCTTCGGTGGGCGGTACCAGCTCTCCTCCCGGGTCGCGATCGGCGGCATGGGCGAGGTGTGGCAGGCGACCGACCTCGTCATCGGCCGGACCGTCGCACTCAAGATCCTGAAGGACGAGTACCTCGGCGACCCGGGCTTCCTCGAGCGCTTCCGCGCCGAGGCCCGGCACGCCGCCCTCGTCAACCACGAGGGCATCGCCAACGTCTTCGACTACGGCGAGGAGGACGGCAGCGCCTACCTCGTGATGGAGCTCGTCCCGGGCGAGGCACTGTCGACCATGATCGAGCGGGAGCACACGCTGCCGGTCGACAAGGTGCTCGACATCGTCGCGCAGACCGCGAACGCGCTGCAGGCCGCGCACGCGGTCGGCCTGGTGCACCGCGACATCAAGCCCGGCAACCTGCTCATCACGCCCGACGGTCGGGTGAAGATCACCGACTTCGGCATCGCCCGCATCGCCGACCAGGTGCCGCTGACGGCCACCGGTCAGGTCATGGGCACCGTGCAGTACCTGTCGCCGGAACAGGCGAGCGGCCACCCCGCCTCGCCGTCCACGGACATCTACTCGCTGGGCATCGTCGCGTACGAGGCGCTGGCCGGCCGTCGCCCCTTCACCGGGGAGTCGCAGGTCGCGATCGCGATGGCGCACATCAACGAGCAGCCGCCCGCGCTGCCCGGCGACGTGCCCGAGCCGGTCTCCGCGCTCGTGCTCTCCTGCATCGCCAAGAAGCCGGCCGACCGGCCCGCCACCGCGGCGAACCTCGCCCGGGCGGCCCAGGCACTGCGCCGTGGCGACGTCGCGGCGGCCACCGTGGCGGTCCCCGCGATCGGCGGCGACGGCACGGTTGCGTTCAACCCGCCGCAGGGCGCCGGCAACGACGCCGCGACGGCGCTCATCGGCACCCAAGCCGGTGGCGCGGTCGGTGGTCCGCCCGGTACCCCGGGCTCGCCCGTCGGGCCCGAGGACGAGGAACCGCGGAAGAAGCGCGCCTGGATCTGGTGGGTCGTCGGCATCGTCGCCCTCCTCGTCATCGGCGCGGTCGTCGCGGCGTTCGCGCTCGGTGGCTCGAGCCAGCCCGACCCGAGTGCCTCGTCGTCCCGGCCGGCACCGACGCGGACCACCCCGCCGCCGAGCCAGACGCCGAGCGCCACGCCCACGGCGTCGCGCCTGTTCCTGAACAAGAGCGACTACGTCGGCCGCGCCACCGACGACGCCGCGTCGGCGCTCCGCGGTCTCGGCTTCGAGGTGACCGTGCAGGACGGCAGCCCGGCACCGTCCGCCGACCAGGCGAACACGGTGGCCGACCTCACCCCGACGGGGAGCGTGACCAAGGGTGCACTCGTCACGATCACGCAGTACACGACCCCGCCGACGGCCAACAAGCCGAACACCCCGGACGCCGGCACCGTGTCGGAGACCGGTCAGGTCACCTTCAGCTGGTCCGCGGCGACGTGCCCGGACGGCTACTCGGTGTCGAAGTACACGTGGACCGTGTCGAACGGCAAGGACGCCTCGGGCGCGACCTCCGGCGACACCTCGTCGACCGCGGTCACGATCCAGGCGGACGCCGCGGGCGACCAGGTCGTCTTCGCGTACAACGTGACCTGCACGAGCCAGTCCGGTGGCACGCTCGCCGCCTCGGAGAACTCCGACTCGGCGACCGCGACGTGGGAGCCCACCGACACCGGCACGCCGGTCGACCCGGGTGACGGCACGGGTTCCACGGACGCCCCGCAGGACTCGAACTGACCGTCACCCGAACGGGGGCTGTCGACACCGTTCTGTAACGGTTCGTCGGCGGCCCCCGTGGTCAGCCTCCCACCAGAGAGGGCTGCCGTACACTGACTCGGACGGACATTCGGAGGAGTACGTGCCTGAAGGTGTGACCGCGGGGATCACGCTCCTCGCGAACCGCTACGAGATCGGTGACGTCATCGGTCGCGGCGGCATGGCGACGGTGCACGTGGGCACGGACACCCGGCTCGGACGCAAGGTCGCCGTCAAGCTCCTCAAGCCGAGTCTGGCGAACGACCCCGCCTTCCGGATCCGCTTCCGGCAGGAGGCACAGGCCGCCGCCCGCATGGCGCACCCGACCATCGTCCGCGTCTACGACGCCGGCGAGGAGACGGTCACCGAGCCCTCCGGCGCCGAGGTGCAGGTGCCCTACATCGTCATGGAGCACGTCGACGGCCGCGCGCTGTCCGACGTCCTCGACGACGGCCCGCTCGCCCCGGCCGAGGCGGTCCGCATCACCGAGGGCATCCTCACCGCCCTCGAGTACTCGCACCGCGCCGGCGTCGTGCACCGCGACATCAAGCCCGCGAACGTCATGGTGACGCACAGCGGCCAGGTCAAGGTCATGGACTTCGGCATCGCGCGGGCGATCACCGACACCTCCGCCACGGTCGCGCAGACGACGTCGATCCTCGGCACCGCGTCGTACTTCTCCCCGGAGCAGGCGCGCGGCGAGACCGTCGATGCCCGGACGGACCTCTACTCCACGGGCGTGGTGCTCTTCGAGCTCCTGACCGGCCGACCGCCGTTCACCGGCGACTCGCCGGTCGCCGTCGCCTACCAGCACGTCAGCGAGCAGCCGGTCGCCCCGTCGACCCTCTCGCCGGACGTGTCCCCGGCACTCGACGCCGTGACGCTGCACGCCATGGTGAAGGACCGCACCCGGCGGTTCCAGAACGCCGCCGAGTTCCGGACCGACCTGCAGCAGGCCGCCGCCGGTCGGGTCCCCGTCTCGACGCGCACGCTCCAGCAGAACGCCGCGCACGACGCCTCGACCATGCTGTTCGGCGTCAACCCGCGCACGACGTCCAACCCGGCCGTCGCCTTCCGCGAGCTCGACGACGACACCGCGGAACACCGTCCGCAGCGCACGCAGAACCGTCCGCCGGTCGCGTGGATCTGGCTCGGCATCATCCTCACCGCCGCGGTCATCGCCGGCGTCGTCTTCTTCGTCGCCAACCTCCAGCCGGGCAAGGCCCCCGTGTCGTCGTCCGTGTCGGTGCCGAACGTCGTCGGTGCCACGTGGGACTCCGCGCGCGGCGAGCTCGAGAAGCGCGACCTCGGCGCCGTGGAGGTCGGCGAGAACTCCGACGACGTCGCGAAGGACACCGTGATCCGCACGGAGCCCGGCTCCGGCACCAACGTCGCCCGCAACCAGAGCATCCGCGTGGTGGTGTCGCTCGGACCGGAGCAGGTCGCCGTGCCCGACGTGGCGAAGCAGAGCCAGGACGCGGCCCAGCAGGCACTCGAGGCAGCGGGCTTCGAGGTCGGCGCGATCAACTCCGACTACTCACCGGACGTGCCGGAGGGCACGGTCATGAGCACCGACCCGGCGAGCAGCACGCAGCTCGAGAAGGGCTCCGTCGTCAACCTGACGGTGTCGAACGGCAAGGTCCGGCTGCCGAACGTCACGCAGCAGCCGATCTCGGCGGCGAACACGACGCTCGCGAACCTCGGGCTCGACGTGCAGGCGTCGCCGACCTACACCTGCACGGGCAACACGGTGACGCAGCAGAGCGCCCCGGAGGGTGACATCGCCCAGGGCAGCACGGTCGTCCTCACCTACTGCGCCGCTCCGGTTCGGCAGCCGTCGCAGCAGCCGTCGGCACCCGCGCAGGACGGCGGCCAGGGCAACGGTGGTCAGGGTGACGGCGGCCAGGGCGGCGGCGACCAGGGCGGCGACGGGCAGTAGTCCGCGCACGCTGTCGCGACCGCTCGGTCCGGCCGGGAGGCACGGCTCGCGCCCGCCCCGCCGGTCCGGCGTGGTCAGCCGGTACCGTCCCCCGCCGCGCACCTCTCGCGCGATCGTCGCGCCCCGGACGCGCTGCTGTCGCAGGCGGTCGGTGCGCTCAGGCGCGGTGCTCGGCGATCAGCGGGTTGAGCGCGGCCGCCCGCTCCGCGGCGCCCTCGAGACCGGTGGTCTCGAGCCAGTTGCCGACCATCCGGTAGCCGCCCTCGGTGAGGACCGACTCGGGGTGGAACTGGACCCCGTAGAGCGGGTGGTCCCGGTGCTCGACGCCCATGATGACGCCGCCGCCGGTCCGGGCGGTCACGGTGAGCTCGTCGGGCACGGTGCCGTCGACGATCGCGAGCGAGTGGTAGCGGGTCGCCGTGAAGGGGTGCGGCACCCCCGTGAACAGCACGCTGTCGTCGTGGTCGACCTGCGACGTCTTGCCGTGCATGAGCTCCTCGGCGTGCGTCACCGTCGCCCCGAGGGCCTCGGCGATGGCCTGGTGCCCGAGGCAGACCCCGAGCAGGGGCTTCTCCACCGCCATCGCGGCGTGCACGGTCGGGATGGACAGGCCGGCGTCCGCGGGTGTGCCGGGCCCCGGGGAGAGCAGCACGCCGTCGTAGTCGGCGATGCGCTCGGCGATCTCGTCCTCGGCGAAGGCGTCGTTGCGCACGACGTCGGTCTCGGCGCCGAGCTGCTGCACGTACCCGTTCAGCGTGTAGACGAAGCTGTCGTAGTTGTCGATGACGAGGATCTTGGTCATGGTCGGATCACCGTACTCGTGGGGGATGTGCGCAGGCTCCTGAGGGTCTTCCCACACACGCGGTCACGGTAGGATACCGGCCATGGCCAAGGACAAGGACCGCACCAAGCCCGCCCGGAGGACCCGAGCCGACTCGGTCGACACGGCGGGTGACCAGCCCAACCCCGTGTGGTTCAAGCCGGTCATGTTCGGCTTCATGCTCGTCGGCCTCGCGTGGGTGATCGTCTTCTACATCTCGAACACGACCCTGCCGGTGCCGACCCTCGGTTCCTGGAACATCCTCATCGGCTTCGGCATCATGTTCGTCGGGTTCCTCATGACCACCCGGTGGCGCTGACCCTCTCCGACCACCACACGCCCGTCGTACCCCTCGGTACGGCGGGCGTCGTCGTTCCGGCCTCGATCGCGCTCTCCACAGGGTCGCGGTCGCTGATGCACGCTCGTCCACACCAGAACGGTGGCTTGTCCACAGTTCTCCACACATTCCACACGGTCATCCACATCCCGGCCCCCGAGTTATCCACAGCGGAGTCCACAGTGGGGATAATCACATTGGTGTAACTCACCGAGTTGTCCCCAGTTGTGGAGAACTCGCGCCCGAGGTGTGGAGAACGAACGAACGCCCCGCTCCACCGAGTGGTGGAGCGGGGCGTTCGAGGAGCCGTGCGGCCGATCAGCCGATCACGTAGCCGCCGACGGTGAGGTACGCGGCGCCGATGCCGGCGACGAGCACCACCGCTTCGGCCACGAGCAGGCCGACCTGCAGCCGGCGCTGCCGGATGTTCCGGGTCTTCGAGAACACGAACCCCGTGACGAACCCGAGGACGATCCCGCCGACGTGCGCCTGCCAGGAGATGTTCGCCCCGGGCAGGAAGCCGAGCAGCAGGTTGAGGCCCATGATGACCAGGAGCTGCACGGCGTTGTTGCCGAGGCTCCGCTGGATCACGAAGAACGCCGCGAACAGCCCGAAGATCGCACCAGAGGCCCCGACGACCGGCGTCCCCGGCGTCAACAGGGAGACGGCGAGGTCGCCACCGAGCCCGGCCAGGAAGTACAGCGCCAGGAAGCGCCACGTGCCGAGCAGGTTCTCGAGCATCCGCCCGAAGATGAACACCGCGAGCATGTTGAAGGCGATGTGCAGGAACGAGGAGTGCACGAACAGGCCGGTGACGAGGCGCCACGGCTGCGTGCCCACCAGCGGCGTCCAGTAGGCCAACCACTGGTTGACGAGGCCGCCGGAGAGCAGGTTCACCAACCAGATGACGACGGAGACGGCGATGATCACCACGGTCGCCTTCTGGTCGACCATCGCGAACCGGCGCCGAGCGACCGTCAGGCTGCTCGGTGCGCCGGACGCGCGACGGTTCGACTGGAACTGCGCCCGCTGCTCACGCACGCACTCCGGACAGTGCACACCCACGGCGGCCGGCGTCTGGCACTCGGTGCAGATCGTCCGTCCGCACCGCTGGCAGAGGATGAAGCTCTGCCGGTCGGGGTGCCGGTAGCAGTAGTTCGCCCGGTCGGAGCCCTGGTCGGTCACCGAGTTCAGACGTCCTCGACGTCGATGCTCTCGATGACGACGTCGTCGACGGGCTTGTCGCGACCGTCGGTCGGCACGCCCTCGATCGCGTCGACGACCGCACGGGACTCGTCGTCAGCGACCACACCGAAGATGGTGTGCTTGCCCTGCAGCCACGGGGTGGCCACGGTGGTGATGAAGAACTGCGAGCCGTTCGTGCCACGACCACCCTGGATGCCGGCGTTCGCCATCGCCAGGATGTAGGGCTCCTGGAACGTGAGCTCCGGGGAGATCTCGTCGTCGAAGCGGTAGCCCGGGCCACCGATGCCCTGGCCCAGGGGGTCGCCGCCCTGGATCATGAAGTCCTTGATGATGCGGTGGAAGACGACACCGTCGTAGAGCTTGTCGGTCGAGACCTTGCCCGTGCCGGGGTGCGTCCACTCCTGCTTGCCGGTCGCGAGGTCGACGAAGTTCTTGACGGTCTTCGGAGCGTGGTTGCCGAACAGGTTGACGCGGACGTCGCCCTTGTTCGTGTGGATCGTTGCGACAGCGGTGTGCAGAGACATGTGTCGATTCTCGCATGTACTCCCGACGGTGACACGGATCACACAGCCGACGATCCGTGACCTGTCAGGGTGCTCGGTGGCAGGATGGGGGTCACGCCGTTCCGATGGAGGTACCAGATGACGACGATCGAGATCCCGCGCAAGCGTCGGAAGCAGATCAAGAAGCTCAAGGGCAAGACCGCCTCGCTCCTCGGCGAGCAGCGCAAGGTCCTCGAGCACGCGAACGCGATCCTCGCCGAGGCCCGCTCGCACGCAGCAGACGCAGCTCGCAAGGACATCGCACCGCGTGTCCAGAACGCGATCGACAACGGCATCCGCCCCGCGGTCGCCACCGGTGTGCACGCCGCGACGTCGGCCGCGCAGAGCGCCTCGCACCGCTTCCAGACCGAGGTCGTCCCCGGTCTCGTCGCGACCGCCGGCTCCGTGCTGAGCGTGAAGGACCTGGCGAAGGACCCGCGCGTCAAGAAGATCGTGAAGGAAGCCCAGAAGAAGGGCAAGAAGGCTGGCAAGGTCGCGGCGAAGTACACGCCCGGCCACCAGAAGAAGGGGCTGGGCTTCGGCGGGGTCGCCCTGATCGTCGTCGGCGTGGTCGCCGTCGCCGGTGCCGCCTACGCCGCGTACCAGACGCTCCGCGCCGACGACGACCTCTGGGTCGCCGACGACGCCGACTCGGCGGAGAAGCCCGCCGCCTGACCTCCCGGTTCGATCGAAGGGCCCCGGCACTGCGCCGGGGCCCTTCGTCGTCCCGCGCCGGCCCGCCCGCCGCCGCGAGCGGGCACTTTCCGTCACTCTCAGCAGCCTTCGCCGACAGATCGCGCCCGCCCGGCGTCACGCTCGCGGCACGTCCTGCCCGCTCGGCGACTGGACAACCGGATACCCGGGCCGAGGACCCGAGTTGCGCGCCACCGCCGAGACCGCCGTGAGCGGGCCTCTTCCGCATCGCTCGGCGGTCGACGGCGACGGGAACCGCCCGCTCGGCGCCACGCACGCGGCATGTCCTGCCCGCTCGGCGCGAGATCACCCGCCCGGCTTCCGTGGGAGCCGTGGCAAGGCGCAGTGCACGACGCTCGCCTCATCGGACCGGCCTCTGCGGCGCACGGGCGACGACCCGTCGGACGGGAGGCGCACTGCACCCCCGCCACGCGCCTCCCGTCCGGCGCACCGCACCACAGACGCGCCCGCATGCACCCCGCGAGGTCCCGGAACACGCCGCCCGGACGCCGTCCGGGTCCCACGGAGAGCCCGCCAGCCGCGCGAGATGCCGTCATTGCGGAACCCGGGGCGCCCCACCGGAGCGGCCGCCACCACCACGAAGCGGAGCGGAGCAGCGCGAGCACACGACGAAGCCCCCGGGGCCACGACGTGGCACCCGGGGGCTTGCGGGAGTGGAGCCTGGGAGAATCGAACTCCCGACATCCTGCTTGCAAAGCAGGCGCTCTACCAACTGAGCTAAGGCCCCGTTCGGGCCAGCGTACCGGCCCCGGAGGGAAGTGGTGGGGCTACAAGGACTTGAACCTTGGACCTCTTCGTTATCAGCGAAGCGCTCTAACCGCCTGAGCTATAGCCCCTCAGACCGGATGAAAGCCTACCCCAACGATCCCGCAGAACGAAATCGAGCGGTGGGAACCCATCCGGCCGGGTGTGTCAGTTGTTCGTGAAGCCCACGAGCAGCCCGCCCGTGATCCGCACACTGAGGTTGTAGAGCACGCTCACGATCGCGCCGAGCACGGTGCCGACGACCACGTTGAGGATGCCGACCACGACGGAGAACCCGAGGACCTGCCCGAGGGAGAACTGGTCCATGATCGAGTAACCACTTTGCCCGGTCACGTCCCGCAGCAGGGCGTCGATCTGCGTGAACACGCCCGTCTGGTTGAGGATGACCCACACCAGCGCCGTCGCGACGACGATCACGATCGACCCGGCGAGGGCGATGAGGAAGCTGAGCTTCACCATCGACCAGAAGTCGAGGTACACCAGCCGCAGACGGACCTGACGGGTGCCGACGGGCCGCTTCGCCTTCTTCTGGAGCTTCTCGGCGACACTACTCATTGTTCGACTGGTCCTCTCCGGCCTCGTCCTCGACAGGCTCGGTGTCGGCGGGGTCGGCGGGTTCCGGGGCCGCTTCGTCAGGGCTGACCGTCTCCACCGGGCCCGCAGGCTCGATCTCGGCGTCGTCCTGGTCGTCCAGGTTCCGCTCACTGTTCCGAGCCACCGCGATGATCCGGTCGTTCTCCGCGAACCTCGCGAAGACCACACCCATCGTGTCGCGACCCTTGGCGGGCACCTCGGACACGGAGGACCTTACCACCTTGCCCGATTGCAGCACGACGAGCACCTCGTCGTCCGCGCCGACGATGAGCGCCCCGACGAGGTCGCCCCGGTCGGCCGCGAGCTTGGCGACCTTGATGCCGAGGCCACCACGGCCCTGGACCCGGTAGTGCTCGACGGCGGTGCGCTTGGCGTACCCGCCCTCGGTCATCACCCAGACGTAGCCGTCGTCCGAGACCACCCGGGCCGCGAGGAGCGCGTCGTCGCCGCGGAAGGACATGCCCTTCACGCCGGAGGTCGAGCGACCCATCGGGCGCAGGGTGTCGTTCGTCGCGGTGAAGCGGAGCGACATGCCGTGCTTCGACACGAGGAGCAGGTCGTCGGTCTCGTCGACCAGCAGCGCCTGGACGAGCTTGTCGCCCTCGCGGAGGTTGATCGCGATGATGCCGCCGGTGCGGTTCGTGTCGTACTCGGTCAGCGCGGTCTTCTTGACGAGGCCCTGCTCGGTCGCGAGGACGAGGTACTGCGCGGCCTCGTAGTCACGGATGTCGAGCACCTGCTGGATCTGCTCGTCGGGCTGCATCGCGAGCAGGTTGGCGACGTGCTGCCCCTTGGCGTCACGGCTCGCCTCCTGCAGCTCGTACGCCTTGGCCCGGTAGACGCGGCCCTGGTCGGTCAGGAACAGCAGCCAGTGGTGCGTCGTCGTGACGAAGAAGTGCTCGACGATGTCGTCCGCACGGAGCTGGGCACCCTTGACCCCACGACCACCGCGGTGCTGCGAGCGGTAGTTGTCGCTGCGCGTGCGCTTGACGTACCCGCCGCGGGTGATGGTGACGACCATCTCCTCCTCGGGGATGAGGTCCTCGATCGACATGTCGCCGTCGTAGCCGAGCATGATCTCGCTGCGACGGTCGTCGCCGAAGCGGTTGACGATCTCCGCGAGCTCGTCGCCGATGATCGTGCGCTGCCGGGTCTCGGAGCCCAGGATGTCCTGGAAGTCGGCGATCTTGCGCTCGAGCTCGTCGGCCTCGTCGTGGATCTTCTGGCGCTCGAGCGCGGCCAGGCGGCGGAGCTGCAGCTCGAGGATGGCGCGGGCCTGGATCTCGTCGACCGAGAGCAGGTCCATCAGGCCGGTTCGCGCCTCCTCGACGTCGGGCGAGCGACGGATGAGCGCGATGACCTCGTCGAGGGCGTCGAGCGCCGCCAGGTAGCCGCGGAGGATGTGCGCGCGCTTCTCGGCCTCGCGCAGCCGGTACTGGGTCCGACGGACGATGACGTCGATCTGGTGGTCGACCCAGGCGGAGATGAACCCGTCGAGCGCCAGCGTGCGGGGCACACCGTCGACGATCGCGAGCATGTTCGCGCCGAAGTTCTCCTGCAGCTGCGTGTGCTTGTACAGGTTGTTCAGCACGACCTTGGCGACCGCGTCGCGCTTCAGCACGATGACGAGGCGCTGGCCGGTGCGACCCGAGGTCTCGTCGCGGATGTCGGCGATGCCGGAGAGCTTGCCGTCCTTCACGCCCTCGGCGATGCGGATCGCGAGGTTGTCTGGGTTGACCTGGTACGGCAGCTCGGTGACGACCAGGCACGTGCGGCCCTGGATCTCCTCGACGTTCACGACGGCACGCATCGTGATCGAGCCACGGCCCGTGCGGTAGGCGTCCTGGATGCCCTTCGTGCCGAGGATCTGCGCCCCGGTCGGGAAGTCCGGGCCCTTGATGCGCTGCATGAGCGCGCCGAGGAGCTCCTCGCGCGTCGCGTCCGGGTGGGCGAGCGCCCACTGCGCGCCCTCGGCGACCTCGCGGAGGTTGTGCGGCGGGATGTTCGTCGCCATGCCGACCGCGATGCCGACCGACCCGTTGACGAGCAGGTTCGGGAAGCGGGCCGGCAGGATCGCCGGCTCCTGGGTGCGGCCGTCGTAGTTGTCCTGGAAGTCGACGGTGTCCTCGTCGATGTCCCGGACCATCTCCATGGCGAGCGGCGCCATCTTGGTCTCGGTGTACCGCGGGGCCGCGGCGCCGTCGTTGCCCGGGGAACCGAAGTTGCCCTGGCCGAGCGCGAGCGGGTAGCGGAGCGACCACGGCTGCACGAGGCGGACGAGCGCGTCGTAGATCGCGCTGTCACCGTGCGGGTGGAACTGACCCATGACGTCGCCGACGACACGGGAGCACTTCGAGAACGCCCGGTCCGGCCGGTAGCCGCCGTCGAACATCGCGTAGATCACGCGCCGGTGCACCGGCTTCAGGCCGTCGCGGACCTCCGGCAGCGCACGACCGACGATGACGGACATCGCGTAGTCGAGGTACGACCGCTGCATCTCGAGCTGCAGGTCGACCTGCGAGATGCGGTCGCCGGAGACGACGATGTCCCCGCTGTCGCCGTGCACGATCTCGGGCTGCTCGTCGGCGCCGTTCTCGTTCTCGTCAGCCATTGGCTTGCGTTCCCTTTCTGACGGCCTGGAGGCCGTGGTGACGTTCGTCGCGGTGGGCGCGACCACAGGTGGTCCGGACCGGGACGCGCGGCTGGCACCGCGCCTCCCGTCCGGCTCGAGACGGGGACCCGGGTCAGATGTCCAGGAAGCGGACGTCCTTCGCGTTCTGCTGGATGAACTGGCGTCGTGACTCGACGTCCTCACCCATCAGGGTCGCGAAGACACTGTCGACCGCGGCGGCGTCCTCGAGGGTGACCTGCAGGAGCGTGCGGGTGTCCGGGTTCATCGTGGTGTCCCAGAGCTCCTTGTAGTCCATCTCGCCGAGACCCTTGTAGCGCTGGATCCCGTTGTCCTTCGGGATGCGCTTGCCGGCCGCCAGGCCGGACGCCATCAGGGCGTCGCGCTCCCGGTCGCTGAAGACGTACTCGTGCGCGGAGTTCGACCACTTCAGGCGGTACAGCGGCGGCTGTGCGAGGTACACGTAGCCGCGCTCGATGAGCGGCCGCATGTAGCGGAACAGCAGCGTCAGGAGCAGCGTCGTGATGTGCTGGCCGTCGACGTCCGCGTCGGCCATGAGCACGATCTTGTGGTACCGGGCCTTGTCCGGGTCGAAGTCCTCGCCGATGCCGGCGCCGAACGCCGTGATCATCGACTGGATCTCCTGGTTCGCGAGTGCGCGGTCCAGGCGGGCCTTCTCGACGTTGAGGATCTTGCCGCGCAGCGGCAGGATCGCCTGCGTCATCGGGTTGCGGCCCTGCACCGCGGAACCGCCGGCGGAGTCACCCTCGACCATGAAGATCTCCGACAGCGTCGGGTCCTTCGACTGGCAGTCCTTGAGCTTGCCGGGCATGCCGCCCGACTCGAGCAGACCCTTGCGCCGGGTGGTCTCGCGGGCCTTGCGCGCGGCGAGCCGGGCCTGCGAGGCCTGGATCGCCTTCCGCACGACGTCGCGCGCCTGCGCCGGGTTGCTCTCGAACCAGTGGGTGAGCTCGGTGCCGACGACGCGCTGCACGAAGGACTTCGCCTCGGTGTTGCCGAGCTTCGTCTTCGTCTGGCCCTCGAACTGCGGCTCACCGAGCTTCACGGAGATGACGGCCGTCAGGCCTTCGCGGATGTCGTCACCCGTGAGGTTGTCGTCCTTCTCCTTGATGATCTTCGTCTCGCGGGCGTACCGGTTGACGAGGCTCGTCAGCGCAGCGCGGAAGCCCTCCTCGTGGGTGCCGCCCTCGTGCGTGTTGATCGTGTTCGCGAAGGTGTGGACGCTCTCCTGGTACGAGGTGTTCCACTGCATCGCGAGCTCGAGCGCGATCTTCCGCTCGGTGTCCTCGGCCTCGATCGCGATGACGTCCGGGTGGACGAGGTCCGCCTTCTTCTGCGCGTTGAGGTACTCGACGTAGTCGGGGAGCCCGCGCTCGTAGCGGAAGGAGTCCTTCCGTGCGTCCTCGCCCTCGTCCGGGGTGCGCTCGTCGGTGAGGTTGATGCGGAGGCCCTTGTTGAGGAAGGCCATCTGCTGGAAGCGTGTGCGGAGCGTCTCGTAGTCGAACTCGACGGTCTCGAAGATGTCGGCGTTCGGCCAGAACGTGATCGTCGTGCCGGTGGTTTCGGTCGCCTCGTCCTGGGAGACCGGTGCGACCGGGACGCCGTCGGTGTAGCTCTGGCGCCAGACGCTGCCCTGCCGGCGGACCTCGACGTCGAGCTCCGAGCTCAGGGCGTTCACGACCGAGGAACCGACGCCGTGCAGACCACCGGAGACCGCGTAGCCGCCCCCGCCGAACTTGCCGCCGGCGTGCAGGACGGTCAGCACGACCTGGAGCGTCGAGACGCCCTCGGCCGCGTGCACGTCGACCGGGATGCCGCGGCCGTTGTCGACGACGCGGACGCCGCCGTCCTCACGGATCGTGACGTCGATGGTGTCGCAGTACCCGGCGAGGGCCTCGTCCACGGAGTTGTCGACGATCTCCTGCACCAGGTGGTGGAGACCGCGCGGACCGGTGGAACCGATGTACATACCGGGGCGCTTGCGGACGGCCTCGAGTCCCTCCAGCACCTGAATCTGGTCTGCGCCGTACGATGGTTCCGTCGGTGGGGCCTGCTCGGTCTCGTCCTGCGGGATCGTCCGGTCGTCGTCAGATTCTGATGTCATGTCGGGATTGCTCCTGCCTGCGCGCGGAACGCCCGCACACTGCACTCGCCAGTCTACCGCAGCGACCCCCGCCCCCGGGGCTGATTCCGCCGCTGGACGGGAGTTCTTCGTCCCCGAGGACGATTTCGTCCCGTCAACCGTAGGTGTCGCGAGGACCGCGCCCCTGGACGGTCCTGGGGCCGCGTTTCCAGGTGGGGACGTCCGGCCCGGAAACCCGGATGGACTGCACGCCGGCCTCGGGGTGCCGTTCGGCGATCGTCGTCGTGACCGTCGCGCGCATGAGCCGGAGCTGCGTCGCCCAGGCCGTCGAGTCGCAGCGGATCACGAGCGCACCGTCGTCGATCGTCATCGGGCGGGAGTGCTTCGCGAGCTCCTCGCCGACCACCGCGGGCCAGTCGACGAACAGCTCGGAGCGGGCGAGCGGCTCCGTCCAGCCGAGCTCCTGGGCGAGGGAACCGACGACGTCGCCGAGTCCGCGCGGTTCGCGCCCGGAGCCGTAGGGGACGGTGTCGGCGTCGAGTTCGCGGGAGCGCCGGCGTCGAGCGTCGACGGTGCGCAGGGACGGGTCGCCGAGGACGGCCCGCAGGTGTCGGTAGACCCGTGCGGGCTCGGTGGGCCGCCACGGCTTCGGCATCAGGCGTCCACCTCGTCGGTCACGATCGTGCCCGCCTCGATCCGGACCGTGTGCGCCGCGAGCTGCGGGGGCACGTCGCCGAACACGGCCGCGGTGATGAGCACCTGCTCGTAGTCCGCGACCGCGCCGGCGAGGCGTTCCCGGCGCGACTCGTCGAGCTCGGCGAAGACGTCGTCGAGGATGATGATCGGGTCGCCGAGCGTCGACTCGGCGCGGAGCACCGCGGCGCTGGCGAGCTGCACGGCGAGTGCGAACGACCAGGACTCGCCGTGACTCGCGTACCCGCGGGCGGGTAACCCGTTCAGCTCGAAGAGCACGTCGTCCCGGTGGGGTCCGACGAGGGTCAGGCCGCGGTCCAGCTCGTCGCGTCGGCGGCGCTCGAGCGCCGCGCGGAACGCTTCGGCCGCGGCGGCCACGGACACGGGCTCCTCCGGGGTCCCGAGGACCGGGTCGGTCGCGCCGGCGTCCTCGGGGTCCCCGCCGCGGATGCTCAGCACGCCTGCGATCGTGGCCTCGTGCCGCTCGCCCGCCACGGTCGCGTAGGCGTCCGTCACGAACGGGGCGAGCCGTCGGGTCAGGTGGTCGCGCGCCGCGACGATCTCGGAGCCGAACGCCACGAGCCGGTCGTCCCAGACGTCGAGCGTCGCGAGCGACCCGGCGCGGGCACCGGTGGCACGGGCCGACTTCAGCAGGGTGTTGCGCTGCCGGAGCGTCCGGTCGTAGTCGGCGAGCACGCCCTGCATCCGCGGGGCGATCTGGCCGAGGAGCTCGTCGAGCATCCGGCGGCGGCCTGACGGTTCACCGCGGACGAGCGCCAGGTCCTCGGGCGCGAAGAGCACGCTCGTGCAGTACCGCGGGAGTTCCCGGGGCTTGATCGCCGCGCGGTTCACCTGCGCGCGGTTCGAGCCCGTCCGGTTGATCTGGACCTCGGCGAGGATGCTGCGGTCCTCGTGCGCCAGGCGCGCGCGGACGATCGCCGCGTCGCAGCCCTGGCGGACGAGGGCGGCGTCCGTCGGCACGCGGTGCGACCCGAGGGTGGAGAGGTAGCCGATGGCCTCGACCAGGTTGGTCTTGCCCTGCCCGTTCCGTCCGACGAACAGGTTCGGCCCGCGTGCGAGGTCGACCTCCGCCTCCCGGTAGTTCCGGAAGTCGGTGAGTTGCAGGTGGTCGACGTGCACGCGGGCCGAGACGAGCTCAGGTGGTTACCTGAGCTACGCCTTCTTGACGGCGTGGCCGCCGAACTGGTTGCGGAGCGCCGCGACGGCCTTCATCGTCGGGGACTGGCTGCCCTGACGCGAGACGAAGCGGGCGAACATGGCCGCGGAGAGCGCGGGCATCGGCACCGCGAGCTCGATCGCCTCTTCGAGGGTCCAACGGCCCTCGCCCGAGTCGTCCACGTAGCCCTCGAGCTCGTCGAGCTTCGGGTCCTCGTTGATGGCGAGCACGAGCAGGTCGAGCAGCCAGGAGCGCACGACGGTGCCGCGCTGCCAACCGGCGAAGACCGCGGGGACGTCGTGGACGATGTCCTTGGCCTCGAGGAGCTCGTAGCCCTCGCCGTACGCCTGCATGATGGCGTACTCGATGCCGTTGTGGACCATCTTCGCGTAGTGGCCCGCGCCGACGCCGCCGGCGTGCGAGAAGCCCTCCTCGCGGGGACCCTCGGGACGCAGCGCGTCGAAGACCGGCATGGCGAACTCGACGTCCTCGGGGGCACCGCCCACCATGAGGCCGTAGCCGTTGTCCTTGCCCCAGACGCCACCGGAGACGCCGGCGTCCATGTAGCGGATGCCCTTGGCGTCGAGCTGCTTCGCGTGCACCTCGTCGTCGAGCCACTTCGAGTTGCCACCGTCGATGACGAGGTCGCCCTCGCCGAGGACCTCGGCGAGGTCGGTGATCACGTCGTGGGTGATCTTGCCGTGCGGGACCATGACCCACACGAGCTTCTTGCCCTCGGGCAGTGCGGCGGCGAGGGCGCCGAGGTCGGCGACGTCCGACACGGCGGGGTTCGCGTCGTAGCCGGTGACCTCGATGCCTGCGTTGCGGAGACGGGCACGCATGTTGTTGCCCATGCGACCGAGGCCGACAAGACCGATGTGCATGATTTCCTCTTCTGTTCGTCGTCGCGCTGATGCTCGTCGCGAGTCAGCGCAGTGGTACGGCTGCCGCTATCGCAGCAGGAGATTGGGCTGCAGCAGGTACCGGTACCCGTCCGTCGCCGGAGCCTCCTGCGAGGTCTGGCCGGTGATGAGCACCGGGCCCGGCTTGTTGGGGTTCTCCGTCTTGGTGAAGGAGATCCTGACGAACTCGGAGTGCACCGCGTTCAGCCCGTCCAGGAGGAAGGCGGGCTTCAGCGAGACCACCGTCTCCTCCCCGGTCAGCAACGCACTGATCGACTCTGACGCCTGCGCTTGTTCGGAACCGATCGCCTCGAGCGTGAGCCCGTCGACCGAGAAGGAGAACCGGAGCGCCGCTTCGCGCTCCAGGACGAGGGAGACCCGTCGGACGGCCTCGACCAGCTCCGCGGTGTTGATCACCGCGTGGTCGTCGACCGTCTCCGGGAAGAGCCGGCGGACCGGCGGGTAGTTGCCCTTGATGAGCAGCGAGGTGACCGTCTTGTCGTCGGCGTGGAACGCGATGAGCTCGCGGTCCGAGGTGCCGCTGATCGAGACCGACACGGTCGAGGCGGAACCGAACGTGCGGCCGACCTCCTGCAGCGTGCGGGCCGGGACGAGGGCGTGCAACGGGTCCGAGCCGACACGGCCGGAGTCCCACGCGATGGTCCGGACGGCGACGCGGTAGCGGTCCGTCGCGATCAGGGACAGGTCGTTGTCGCCGACCTCGAGCTGCACGCCGGTGATGACGGGGGTGACGTCGTCACGGCTGGCGGCGACCGCGACCTGGGACACGGCCTCCGAGAACGAGTCGCCGGGGATCACGCCGGTCTGCTCGCCGACCTCGGGCAGCGTCGGGTACTCCTCGACCGGCATCGACAGCAGCGTGAAGTGCGCCGAACCGCAGGTGACCGAGATCCGGGACTCCTCGGTCGTGAAGGTGACCGGGGCGTTCGGCAGGCGGCTCGCGATGTCGTTCAGCAGCCGACCGGAGACCAGGACCGTGCCGGAGTCCTCGATGTGCGCCGTGATCGACGTCTGCGCCGAGACCTCGTAGTCGAACGACGACAGCGTGAGCCGGTCGCCCTCGGCGTGGATGAGGACACCGGACAGGATCGGGAGGGTCGTGCGCTGTGGGAGGAGCTTCACCGCGAAGGAGACGGCTTCGGAGAAGACGTCCCGGTTGACCTCGAACTTCACAGCTGGGACCCCTGTCGATCGGTGCGGACTGTCCGGCCGCCCCATTGTGGCACAGCGGAGCAGGGCCCGGATTTCTTGTCATCCCGCCGTCCACAAGGTTGGCCCGCGGAACTTCATCGTTAACCAGGATCAATGGTGTTAACGCCTGTGCACAGTGTGGATAACTCTGTGCATCCCGCTTCTCCACAGGGAACTACACACGTGTGAGTTGTGAGTCGCGTGTTGACGGCCTCGGGATGAAGAAAAGTCATCTATCCGCTTCCATCCCCAGTCTCCACAGGTGGGGGCAGAACTGTGAACAACGGGACCGCGTGTCCTCCACAGTTATCCACAGGCTTTCCACACTGGGGGAAACTCGGCGCATGGAACCGTCTCAGATGGTGGATGCGCGCCGGAGTGGGCCGATCCGAGGTGGTCGCGGCGTTGCCGCACGGTCGTCGACGGGATGGTGACGGAACGACGGACGGGAGGCGCGGTGCCGTCTGGCCCCGCGCCTCCCGTCCGTCGGGTGGTCCCGCTCGCGTCAGCGGTAGCGGCGGTCCTGCTTGATGCGGCTGGTCAGCTCCGTGACCTGGTTGTAGATCGACCGGCGCTCCTTCATGAGCTCGGTGATCTTCTTGTTCGCGTACATCACGGTGGTGTGGTCGCGGTTGCCGAAGAGCTGGCCGATCTTCGGCAGCGACAGGCTCGTGAGCTCACGGCAGAGGTACATCGCGATCTGCCGTGCCGTCGCGATCGCCTGGGACCGCGAGGACCCGTACAGGTCGTCGACGGAGAGCTTGAAGTACTCCGCGGTGTGGTTGATGATGTCCGTCGGCGCGACCACGTTGTCGTCGTCGAGCGTGATGAGGTCCTTGAGGACGGTCTGCACCAGGGCCATGTCGACGGCCGTGCGGTTCAGGCTCGCGAAGGCCGTGACGCGGATGAGCGTGCCCTCGAGCTCCCGGATGTTGCTCGACACCTTCGACGCCATGAACTCGAGGATGTCGTCCGGCACCTGCAGGTGGTCGGACTGCGCCTTCTTGCGGAGGATCGCGATGCGCGTCTCGAGCTCCGGCGCCTGCACGTCGGTGATCAGGCCCCACTCGAAGCGCGAGCGCATCCGGTCCTCGAACCCGGTGAGGTGCTTCGGCGCGACGTCCGACGTGATGACGACCTGCTTGTTGTGGTCGTGCAGCGTGTTGAACGTGTGGAAGAAGGCCTCCTGCGTGGAGTCCTTCCCCTGGAGGAACTGGATGTCGTCGATCAGCAGGATGTCGATGTCGCGGTACCGCTGCTGGAACTGGTTCGAGCGGTTGTTCGCGATCGAGTTGATGAAGTCGTTCGTGAACTCCTCGCTCGACACGTACCGCACCCGGATCCCCGGGTAGAGGCTCTCGGCGTAGTGCCCGATCGCGTGCAGCAGGTGCGTCTTGCCGAGACCGGAGTCGCCGTAGATGAAGAGCGGGTTGTACGCCTTGGCCGGCGCCTCGGCCACCGCGACCGCCGCGGCGTGGGCGAACCGGTTCGACGAGCCGATGACGAAGTTGTCGAAGTTGTACTTCGGGTTGAGCCGGGACTCCGGGCGGCCGCTGGTGCCCGGTGCGTCGATCTGGCTCGGGACGAACGGCGCCTCGATGTACTGCCGGGGCGCGGCGCTCTGCTCGACGGGCTGCTGCACCGGTTCGGCGTACTCCGGCAGGTGGCTCGGCACGACCGGGTCGACGCGGGGCTCGGAGGCCATGTCCGGGTTGACCGTGATCGCGAAGTTGGCGACCGAGTCGTCACCGACGCGGGAGACGGCCTCGGTGATCGGGATGCGGATGCGCTGCTCGAGCATCCCGCGGGTCAGGTCGTTCGGGACCTCGAGGTAGAGGGTGCCGGCGAGGACGCCCTTCGGTTCGACCAGGTTGAGGAAGCCGTGCAGCTGCGGGGTGATGCGGTCGTCCTCGGAGAGGAGGCCCAGGACGGAGGACCAGAGGTCCTCGACGGGGTCGGCCGGCATCGTCATGTCGCGATCGTCTCCTGGTCTGCTGTCGGTGGTCGGTTGCTGTCGGGCGGCCCCGGACGTGGTCGGGCCCGGCGAACGGGCGGTCGTGTCCGGGCGGCACCCTCGTCGGTCCTGGTCACGGTCGCCCCGGGCGGTGATCCACAGGGTTGTCCACAGTCCTGTCCACGTCGACCAGGTCGCGGGCGGGGAGGCGACTCCCCCGTCGCTCCGCGGAACGGGCCGATCGATCACACCACTGTAAAGGGTCGGAGCGTGTCGTACCGAACGCACGTTTTCCCCAATGTGGATGATGATCGTGCGCAGGCCGGTGGCGGAGCACCCGCCCGGCGCCGTTTGACCTCCACGCCGCTGTCACGTACCGTTAACCAGTTGACTGCGGCCATTCGGTCGCGCCCATCGTGCTGTTCGGCCTCGTCGAGCGGCTGTAGACATACGTGACGGTTCGCGCCGGGCCCATCCTCGCGCGCAGCCGTGTGGAGATCATCATGAGCAAGCGCACCTTCCAGCCGAACAACCGTCGTCGCGCCAAGAAGCACGGCTTCCGCGCCCGCATGCGCACCCGTGCCGGCCGCGCGATCCTCGCCGCGCGCCGCAGCAAGGGCCGCACCGAGCTCAGCGCCTGATCGCGCTGCGCCGGTCCGCACTGCACCCCGCTCCGCTGGACGCGTCCACGGTGTCCGGGCCTGCGCGGTACGGATCCGGGCAGCGTTCGGTCCGGTCCCGGATCGGAACCCGGTAGCGATCGTGTTGGCACGCGCCAACCGCATCGTCCGCGGTGAGGACTACCGGTCCGTCGTGCGTCGTGGTCGCAGGAGCGCCACGGCGCACGTCGTCGTATCCGTGGTCCGTCGCCCCGCCGGCGCCGAGGTCCCGCCCGACGGTCCCACGCGCTTCGGCTTCATCGTCGCGAAGACCGTGGGCAACGCCGTCACGCGCAACAGCGTGCGACGACGGCTCAAGGCGATCGCGCACGGCCTGCTGACCGAGGTCCCCACCGGCCACGACGTGGTGATCAGGGCCTTGCCAGCCGCAGCGCAGGCCACATGGCCTACCCTGCTCGGAGACGTCTCGCGCTCCCTCGCGCGCGGGCTCGAGAAGGCAGCATGAACCGCACCCTGTGGACCCGGCTGGCCTGGGTCGTCGCGTTGCTCCCGCGCAACGTGTGCGTGGTCGTGCTGCGCGCCTACCGTGCGGTGGTCTCGCCGCTGTACGGGAACGTCTGCCGCTACCACCCGTCGTGCTCCCGGTACGCGCTCGAGGCCATCCAGCAGTACGGCGTCGTCCGCGGCTCGGCGATGGGCGCCTGGCGGATCGCACGCTGCAACCCGTGGGCAGCCGGCGGGATCGACGACGTGCGTGAGCGCGCCCGTCCCTTCCGGCTGAGCCGCTTCGGGTTCGTGCTCCCCCCGTCCTCGTCGTCCCCACAGCCGTCCGGCGATGCCCGTCGCCCGGTCCTGCTCCCCCAGCGCACTCGAAAGGCGTGACCGTCCTCATGGACTTCATCGGAACGATCCTCTGGCCACTGAAGTGGGTGGTCTCGGCGATCCTCGTGGCCTTCCACTGGATCTTCGAGTCGATCGGCATGGACCCGTCCGCCGGTCTGACCTGGGTGCTGTCGATCATCTTCCTGACCTTCGTGGTCCGCGCCGCGCTGATCCCGATCTTCGTGCGCCAGATCAAGTCGCAGCGCCGGATGCTCGAGGTCGCGCCGCAGCTCAAGAAGATCCAGGACAAGTACAAGGGCAAGAAGGACCAGTTCTCGCGTGAGGCCATGAGCCGCGAGACCATGGCGCTCTACAAGGAGACCGGGACGAACCCGCTGAGCTCCTGCCTGCCGCTGCTCATCCAGATGCCGATCTTCTTTTCGCTGTACTCGGTGCTGCACGAGGCGCAGATCAACAAGACCGGCATCGGTCTGCTCACGAACACCCTGGCCCAGGACTTCGGCAACGCCGCCCTGTTCGGAGCGCCCCTGCACGAGACCTTCACGAACGCCTCAGGCTGGGAGGTCCGCATCATCGCGGGCTTCATGATCGTGGTCATGACGGCGTCGCAGTTCGTCACCCAGCTGCAGCTCGTCGCGAAGAACATGTCGCCGGAGACCAAGGCGTCGCCGATGTACCGGCAGCAGAAGATGATGCTGTACATCCTCCCGCTCGTCTTCGTGATCTCGGGCCTGAGCTTCCCCCTCGGCGTCATGTTCTACTGGCTCGCCTCCAACATCTGGACCATGGCGCAGCAGTACTTCGTCATCCGCAGCATGCCGACGCCGGGTTCCGAGGCCGCCCTCGCCCGCGAGGCCCGCCTCGCCAAGAAGGCACAGCGACGCGGTACCCCGGTGCTCGCCGAGGCCGGCGCGGGTGTCGGCGCCGTCGAGGTCGAGCCCGTCCGAGTGACCACGCAGCGGCAGCAGCCGGTGGGCAAGAACCGCTCCAAGAAGAACGGGAAGAAGTAAGTGACCGAGCAGGACACCGCCGCCGCTGACACGACCGAGGACGCCGCGATCGTGGCGGCAGCGACCGAGGACGCGACGAGCGTCGACGACGACACTCGTGACGAAGCCGACATCGCGGCCGACTACATCGAGGAACTGCTCGACATCTGCGACCTCGACGGCGACATCGAGATCGAGGAGCGCGCCGGTCGCGTCTACCTCTCGGTGACCGACGAGGGCGGCGCCCTGCGTGTCCTGTCGAAGCCGGACACGGTGTCGGCGCTGCAGGAGCTCACGCGCATCGCCGTACAGGCGGAGACGGGTGAGTTCAGCCGGCTCATCCTGGACGTCGGTGGGTCGCGGGACGCCCGTGCGACCGAGCTCCAGCGGCTCGTCGACACCGCCGTCGAGCGCATCGAGGCGGGCTCGGCAACGGCCGCCCTCCCCCCGATGTCCTCGTACGAGCGCAAGCTCGTCCACGACCTGGTCGCCGAGAAGGGCTTCCACTCGGAGTCCGAGGGCGAGGGACGAGACCGCCACACGGTCGTCACCCGATGACGGACGACGCTGCGCCGGTCCTCGAGCAGGAGCCGGCGGCCGCGGTCACGCTCTTCGGCGACCGGATCGAGCTGGCTCGGTCCTTCACGGGTGAGCTCGCGCGCCGTGGCGAGGAGCTCGGTCTGATCGGACCGCTCGAGCTGCCACGCCTCTGGACGCGACACATCCTCAACTCTGCGCTGCTGGCGCCGCTGCTGCAGGCGAACGGCCGCGTGGCAGACGTCGGCTCCGGTGCGGGCCTGCCCGGCCTGGTGCTGGCGATCGCACGACCCGACGTGTCCTTCACGCTCATCGAGCCGATGGAGCGACGCTGCGACTGGCTGAACGCCGAGGCTGGTCGCCTGGGGCTCGAGAACGTGACGGTCCTCCGGGGCCGCGCGGAGGACGTCGCCGACTCCGTCGTCGTCGACCAGGTCACGGCGCGAGCGGTCAGCGCGCTCTCGAAGCTCATCCCGCTCACGGTGCCGCTGGTGCGGTCCGGTGGGCAGCTCATCTTGATGAAGGGCGCCCGGGTCGACGACGAGATCGAGAAGGCCCGCAAGGTCATCCTGCGGAAGCGACTCGCCGACGTCGAGGTCCTCGAGCTCGGGGACGGTGTGGTCGAGGAGACCACCCGCGTCTTCCGGGCTACAGTTGACTGACGCTGCTGCTCGGCCCGGTTCCACGGGGCGCGAGGATGCCGATGTTCCACGTGGAACACCGAACCGGGGAAGAGGCCTTCGTTGAGTTCATCGACCAACTACGACTCGTCGACGCCCCTCGCACGCGAGGTCGCCGACCTGAACCGCCGGCGCAGGGCGATCGCGACGCAGCAGTTCCCCCTGCCCGATGCGACGCGCATCTTCACGGTCTCGAACCAGAAGGGCGGGGTCGGCAAGACCACCACCACGGTCAACCTGGCGGCAGCGCTGGCGCACGGTGGGGCTCGGGTGCTCGTCATCGACCTCGATCCGCAGGGCAACGCGTCGACGGCGCTCGGCGTCGACCACCAGGCCGAGGTTGCGAGCATCTACGACGTGATCGTCGACGAGGCACCGATCGCCGACACCGTTCAGCGCTCCCCCGAGTCGGAGACGCTGTGGTGTGTCCCCGCGACGATCCACCTCGCGGGCGCGGAGATCGAACTCGTCTCCCTCGTGGCGCGTGAACAGCGGCTCCGGACCGCGCTCGACCAGTACCTCTCCTCGCTCGAGGAGCCGTACCACTACGTCTTCATCGACTGCCCGCCCTCGCTGGGCCTCCTGACGATCAACGCGTTCGTCGCCGCGCAAGAGGTGCTCATCCCGATCCAGACCGAGTACTACGCGCTCGAGGGCCTCAGCCAGCTGCTCCGGAACATCGAGCTCATCGAGCGGCACCTCAACCCGAACCTGCGGGTCTCGACGATCCTCCTCACGATGTTCGACGGCCGGACGAACCTGTCGAACCAGGTCGCGGCGGATGTGCGGGAGCACTTCGGCGATCAGGTACTGGGCGCCGTGATCCCCCGATCAGTGCGGGTGAGCGAAGCGCCGAGCTACGGCCAGAGCGTCGTGTCGTACGACGTCAACTCGTCCGGGTCGTTGTCCTACCTGGAAGCAGCAGCCGAGATCGCAGCACGAGGAGCGAAGCACTGATGGCACCGAAGCGAACCGGACTCGGCCGAGGGATCGGCGCGCTGATCCCGACGGTGTCGGACCAGCAGGACCGACCCGTCGACGTCTTCTTCCCGACGGGTGGCTCGCCGGCATCGGCGCCGAGTTCGGGCGGCACCGCCGAGGACCTCGTCGCCGTCCCGGGCGCTCGACTGGCGAACCTCAACCCGCTCGACGTCGTGCCGAACGCGCAGCAGCCCCGGAAGGAGTTCCGCGAGGAGGAGCTCCAGGAACTCGTGCACTCGATCCGCGAGATCGGTGTGCTGCAGCCCATCGTCGTGCGACCGATCCCCGGCGCCGGCGGTACGGAGCCGCAGTACGAACTCATCATGGGCGAGCGGCGGCTGCGCGCGACGAAGGAGCTCGGGCTCGCCACCATCCCGGCGATCGTCAAGGAGACGCCGGACGACGCAATGCTCCGGGATGCTCTGCTCGAGAACCTGCACCGCGCACAGCTCAACGCACTCGAGGAGGCGTCGGCCTACCAGCAGCTCCTCGCAGACTTCGGAATCACGCAGGAGCAGCTCGCGCAGCGGATCGGTCGGTCACGCCCGCAGATCACCAACACCATCCGCCTCCTCCGCCTGCCCTCCCCCGTGCAGCGCCGCGTCGCCGCAGGCGTCCTGTCGGCTGGACACGCACGGGCGATCCTCGCGGCGCCGGATGCCGAGGCGATGGAGTACCTCGCCGAGAAGATCGTCAACGAGGACCTGTCGGTCCGCGCTGCCGAGGCCATCGCCCAGCAGCTCGCCACGAAGACGCCTGTGAAGGCCAAGCCGGAGCCCTCGAAGCGCCAGGCTCACTTCAATGACCTGGCGGAGCGGATCGGCGATCGGCTGAACACGCGCGTGAAGATCGCGGTCGGGGCACGCAAGAGCTCGGTGACGATCGACTTCGCGAACGGTGACGACCTCGACCGCATCCTCGGGGAGTTGGGCATCCGCGACGTCGCGCAGTGATCCCGTCAGGGGCGCTGTACGCCCCGCTGCCGGGACCGGGCGCGTCGGGCGTCCTCCGGGGTGACTTCCGCGCAGAACGTCCCGCAGGGAGCCGTGCAGCGGACGGCAGCAGGAGAGGTTGGTGGCACGGGTTGCGTCATCACGGATGTTTCACGTGGAACCATCCGTGATCGTGACCGCGGCCGTCCGAAGGTGGCGCTCGGATGTCCTCTCGACCCGGACCCGGCCGACCGCTAGCGTGGGAGCCACTGACGACGGAGGAGGGGCCGTGAGGGAACAGCAGCGGGATCGACCATGGGGCGACGACGCGTTCGAGGATCCGCGGCGCCGCGGTCTGGTCGCGACCGCCTGGAGCATCCTGATGCGATCGGTGACGACGGTGCTCGCCGGCATCGACGGCCGTGCGCACCAACGGCAGCTTCCGCTCGACCCGCCGCAGGCGCGAACCGACTACCGACCGTGATGCTGCAGCGCTGCGACGCGCTCAGCCGTGCGAGTCGGCCCGGCAGGGCTGACGCAGCTTGTTCAGGCCGACGACGGCGAACACCGGCTTGAGCAGACTCATCTCGGGGAAGCGGTAGTCGTCCGCTGACACCAGCCGGGAGCCGAGATCCGGATCCTGGCGTCGGAGGTACGCACGGGCCTTCTCTGCATGCAGACCGTTCGAGCAGATGCTGATCGCGTCGAGGTCGCCGACGAGTGCACGCGCTGACGCGATGTTCCCCCACGTCGTCGTGCTCTCGCGTTCCAGGAGGATTCGGCCCTGCCAGCCAGCCTCCCGCAACGCCTCGGCCAGGAGGTCGGCCTCGGGTACTGCTCCGCGCACGGCTCCCCCGCAGGCCACGACCTCGACCGCGAAGCCCTCGGCGACGAGTCGTGCTGCGGTACGGGCGCCGATACGAGCCCGCCAGCGGTTGACTGCGTGGGCCCGAGGACCGCGGTCGGCGAAGCCGAGCACGAGGACGGCGCACCGCGCAGGGGTGTCTCGACGATTTCCTAGAGCCTCACAGACCCGTGCCGTTCGTGCACGCTCCGGGGGGAGCTCGAGCTCCTGTCGAGCGTGTGCCCGCGCGTGTACGGCCTCTCCCCACGCGAGCACTGCGCTCAGAGCACCGGCGGCGATCAAGACTGTCCGCGCGATCGACGTTCCACGTGGAACATCGAGCCGGCGCATGATCAGCCGCGGTGGTCGCGGATGGCCTGCTCGGCCAGCTCGGCGTAGGTCCACCCGAGGTCGAAGCCGGAGGCACTGAGTGCCTGCGGGACGAGGGAGGTCTCGGTGAGCCCCGGCAACACGTTCGCCTCGAGGAACCACGGGGTGCCCGCCCCGTCGATGATGAGGTCCACGCGGGACAGGTGGCGCAGACCGAGTGCGGCGTGCGCAGTCTTCGCCGCGTCCGCGGCAGCTTCGGCGAACTGCGGCGCCAGGCGTGCCGGCGTGAAGAAGGTCGTCTCCCCCGCGTTGTACCGCGCCTCGAACCCGTACGGGCCGTTCTTCGGGACGATCTCGACGGCGGAGAGCGCCACGGGGCCGTCACCCGTGTCGATGATCCCCACCGCAACCTCGGTGCCGCGGATGAGCTGCTCGACGACCACGTCGTCGCAGTAGGTGTAGGCCGTGACCATCGCGCGCGGGAGATCGCGCGGATCCTCGACGAGCGTGACTCCCTGGGCGCTGCCGCCCCGAGCGGGCTTCACGGCGAGCGGGACCGGGTGTTCGCCGGCGATGGCCTCGAGGACACCGACCGCGCCGAGCTCCCGGAAGACGTCGTGCGACAGCGTGACCGACCGCGGCGTCCGCACGCCGGTGCGAGCGACGAGCGCGGACGAGGTGGGCTTGTCCCAGGCGAGACGAGCCGAGGTCGAACGCGAGCCCACGAACGGGATGTCGAGCGCCTCCAGGATGCCCCGTAGTGCGCCGTCCTCTCCCGAGGCACCGTGCAGCGCCGGCCACACGACGTCGGGCCGGTCGTCGCGGAGTGCGGGCAGGAGCCCGGCGTCGGCGTCGCGCAGGTCGACCTTCCAGCCGTACCCCGTCAGCGAGTCCGCGACGCGCCGCCCGGACCGGAGGGAGACGTCCCGCTCGTGCGAGATCCCTCCCGCGACGACGACGACGTGACGACGGGTGAGCTCGGCCATGCGAGGGTCCTCCGGGTGGTACTACAACGAAAAAGTGCTGGTCAGGAGACGTTCGGCGGCGGTGCGACGACCGAGGTGCGCGGCTCGCGGACAGCGCTCGGCCGCGTGGCGTGGCCGAACGTCTCGAGGAGTTCGAGCTCGTCGTTGACCACGGTCGCGAGGCGCTTGACGCCGAGACGGATCTGTTCGGGCGTCGGGTAGCAGAACGACAGCCGGATGTTGCCACCGCCGCGTCCGTCGGCGTAGAACGCCGTACCGGGCGTGTAGGCCACGAGCTCCTTCACCGCGCGCGGCAGCATGCCCTTCGAGTCGAGGGCCTCGGGCAGGGTGAGCCAGACGAAGAACCCGCCGTTCGGCTTCGTCCACGACAGGTCGGGCAGGAACTCCCCCAGGGCGGACAGCATGGCGTCCCTGCGCTCCGCGTAGAGGCCGCGGAAGGTGTCGACCTGGCCCTTCCAGTCCGCGGCGTCCAGGTAGGCGTTCACGACGTACTGGCCGAAGGAGTTCGGAGCGAGGACGGCCGACTCGTTGGCGAGCACGAGCTTCTCGCGGATGGCGTGCGGTGCGAGGGCCCAGCCGACCCGGAATCCCGGTGCGAGGGTCTTCGAGAAGGACCCGAGGTACACGACGCCCTCGTCGTCGATGGACCGGATGGCCTGCGGCGCGGGCTCGTCGAACCAGAGGAGCCCGTACGGGTTGTCCTCGAGCACGAGGATGCCGTTCGAGCGGCAGATGTCGAGCACCTCGATGCGACGCTCGCGGCTCATCGTGACACCGGCCGGGTTGTGGAAGTTCGGGATCGTGTACAGGAACTTGATCCGCTTGCCCTGGGTCCGGAGGTTCGCGATGGCCTCGCGGAGCGCCTCGGGCACCAGGCCGTGCTCGTCGGTCGTCACGTGCACGGTCTCCGCCTGGTACGACCGGAAGACCCCGATGGCACCGACGTACGAGGGCGACTCGGCCAGGACGACGTCGCCCGGGTCGATGAAGAGCCGCGTGACGAGGTCGAGCGCGTGCTGCGACCCCGTGGTGACGACGACGTCCTCGGCGCTGGCGCGGATGCCCTCGAGGCTCATGACGTCGACGATGTGCTCGCGGAGGGACCGCAGGCCCTGTCCCCCGCCGTACTGCAGCGCCATCGCGGCGTCCTCGGTCATCACGCGGTCGATCGACCCGGTGACGAGCTCACGCGGCAGCGCGGAGACGTAGGGCATGCCGCCGGCGAGCGAGACCACCTCGGGCCGCGAGGCGACGGCGAACAGGGCTCGGACCTCGGAGGCGCTCAGCCCGGCGGTGCGCTGGGCGTAGGAGTCGTACCAGGGGTCGAGACTGTTGCCGTTCGTCATCGTGAACTCCGTTCAGTGGGACATTCCCGCCACACTACGACATCCGTTGCCGGATCCGCGGTGGGAGGCGGGGGCCGATCCTGAAGCTGTGGCCCTGCCACGCGCAGCCCGCGCCCGGGAACGCCGCGCAGCCCGCACCCGGGAACGGCGGACGGCCCCGCTCTCCGGGGAGAACGGGGCCGTCCGGTGGTGCTGGGGTGGACTACGCCAGGAACTCGGCGAGGTCGGCCTCGAGCGCCGGCTTCGGCTTCGCGCCGATGACCGTCTTGACGACCTCGCCGCCCTTGAACACCTTCATCGCCGGGATCGACGTGATCTGGTAGTTCATGGCCGACTGCGGGTTGTCGTCGACGTTGAGCTTGACGATCTCGATCTTGTCGGCGTGCTCCGCGGCGATCTGGTCGAGGATCGGCGAGACGGCGCGACACGGGCCGCACCACTCGGCCCAGAAGTCGACGAGGATGGTCTTGTCGGACTTGAGGACCTCGTCCGAGAAGGTGGCGTCGGTGACGGCCTTTGCGTTGGACATGTGTGCTCCTTCGAGAAGTTCAGTGGGTACAACGGCGGCGCCGCTGCGGTATTCCGAGTGGGTCAGACCCGTGCGGCCTCGACGTCGATCGTCGCGGGCGACTCCGGGGTGACGCCCTCGGCCTGGTCGGTCAGGGCGTCGTCGAGCTCCGCGAGGTACTTCTCGGCGTCGAGCGCCGCGACGGTACCGGAACCCGCGGCCGTGATGGCCTGGCGGTAGGTGGGGTCGATGACGTCGCCGGCGGCGAAGACGCCCGGCAGGTTCGTCTTCGAGGAGCGGCCCTGGACCGCGATCGTGCCCTCGGGCGCGATGTCGATCTGGCCGTGGATCAGGTGCGTGCGGGGGTCGTTGCCGATGGCGATGAAGAGGCCGTCGAGCGCGAGCTCGGACTCCTCGCCGGTGACCGTGTCCTTGAGCGTCACGCCGGTGACCGCGGAGTCACCCTGGATGGCGGTGACCTCCTTGTTCCACGCGAACTCGATCTTCGGGTCGTTCGTCGCGCGGTCCTGCATGATCTTCGACGCCCGCAGGGAGTCCTTGCGGTGGATGACCGTCACCTTGTCCGCGAAGCGGGTGAGGAACGTGGCCTCCTCCATCGCGGAGTCACCGCCGCCGACGACAGCGATGTTTTTCTGGCGGAAGAAGAAGCCGTCGCACGTGGCGCACCAGCTCACGCCGTGGCCGGAGAGCCGTTCCTCGTCGGCGAGGCCGAGGTGGCGGTACGCCGAGCCCGTGGCGTAGATGACCGCGAGGGCCTCGTACGTCTCGCCGGAGCCGACGGTGACCTTCTTGACCTCACCGGTCAGGTCGACCGACACGGCGTCGTCGTACAGGACCTCGGCACCGAACTTCTCGGCCTGTTCCTGCATCTTGATCATGAGGTCCGGGCCCTGGATCCCCTCGGGGAAGCCCGGGAAGTTCTCGACCTCGGTGGTCTTGGTGAGCTCGCCGCCGGTCTCGACGCTCGAGGCGACGATGAGGGGCTTGAGCTCCGCGCGCGCGGCGTAGATGCCGGCGGTGAACCCGGCGGGACCGGAACCGATGATGATGAGCTGGCGCATGCCTGGTGCCCTTCCGTTGCGTACTGACCGGGTCAACCCATGGTAGCGGCGGGACATTCCGCCGATCCGGTGTGCGCGCAGGCGGGGGTCAGCGACCGAGACGCTTCCGGAGCAGGGACACCGCGCCGGAGACCTCGCCGTTGCGGGCGACGACGAGTGCGCCGAAGTACACGCCCGCCATGACGGCACCCGCGAGCACGATCGTGACGAAGGCCCCGGTGCGGTCGGACATCGCGAACCCGTCCGCCGCGAAGGCGCCGAGCGCGGTCACGACGCCGGCACCGGCGACACCGGCGACGAGCGCGGCGACGACGAACTGCAGGTGTGATCGGGTGACGACCGGACCCTCGATGCCGTCCAGGCGGCGGCGGACCAGGACGAGCGCGACGATCGTCTGGGCCGTGCCGGCGAGGGTGGTGCACCCGGCGATCGACACACCGACGACGGACTGCGGGAAGGTGGCGACGGCCAGCGCGCCGACGACGAACAGCACCGACTGCACGCACTGCATGAGGAACGGGGTCCGGTGGTCGTGCATCGCCCAGAACACCCGCTGGATGATGAAGAGCATGCTGAACAGCACGAGTCCGGGCATGTAGGCGAGGAGCACCGCGCCGATGGAGAGCGCCTGGTCGAAGGTGCCGGCGAACATCCGTCCGAAGGGCACGGACACGACGATCAGCGCCACGGACGCGAACACCGTGAAGAGCCCGACGATCCGGAGCGAGAGCGACAGGTTGCGCCGGACGGCGTCCAGGTCCCCGCGCTCGGCGTCGTGGCTCATCCGCGTGAAGTACGCCGTCGCGATCGACACCGCGAAGATCGAGTGCGGCAGCATGAACAGGAGCCAGGCGTTCTGCAGCACCGCGTTGCCCGCGGCACCCGTGCCGAGCGAGGCGACGCGCGACTGCACGATCCCGGCCAGCTGCGTCACGAGGATCATCGCGAAGAGCCACCCGGCAGCCGTGCCGGTCGCCTTCAGGCCGACTCCGCGCCAGCGGAAGTCCGGCCGGAACGACAGGCCGGCGCGCTTCCAGAAGAACGGCAGGAACGCGGCCTGTGCCAGCACCCCGAGCGAGGCGCTGCCCGCCAGCACGGCGATCTTGAGCGGGGTCCAGGCACCCACCGAGGAGTTCAGTTCCTGGCCGCCGAACATGGCGATGAACACGACGAGACCGGCGATCGCGATGACGTTGTTCAGCAGCGGTGCCCACGTGAAGGGGCCGAAGACCTGCTTCGCGTTGAGGACCTCGCCGAGGAGCGAGTACAGGGCGTAGAAGAGGATCTGCGGCAGGCACCAGAAGGCGAACGCCACCGCGAGGTCCGTCTGGGCCGGCGTGAAGCCCTTGCCGTCACCGCTGGCCTGCTGGCTGTACAGCCAGACGAGGAACGGCGCGACGAGCGTGGCGACGACCGCGATGACCACGAAGACGGTGGCGCCGAGCGTCACGATCTTGTTGACGTACGCCGTCCCGCCGTCGCGGCTCTGCTGCATCGACCGGACGATCTGCGGGATGAGGACCGCGGAGAGCAGGCCGCCGGCGATGAGCGCGTAGATGTTGTTCGGCAGCTGGTTCGCGAGCGCGAAGGCGTCGGCACCCGGCGAGTGGGCCTGGCCGATCGCGTACGCGAGCACGAACGTCTTGCCGAAGCCGAGGACGCGCGACAGCATCGTGCCCGCCGCGAGCATCGCACTCGCCCGTCCGAGGTTCCGCTCGGCCGCGGGCTCCGCGTCGACGGCGGGCTGCTGCTGCGTGCTGATGGTCGGCTCCTCGGGTTCACGGTCGGGGTCGACGACGGGTTCGTCGCGCGGTCCGGACTGGAGGCGCGGCGCACCCCCGTCGTGCACGGGCGCGTCCGCAGGACGCGGACCCGCCTGCTGCGGTGCGGGTCGCGTGGGAGCCGTCACGGTGGTGGTGCCGGCCGCAGCGGCGGCGGGAGCCGCCTGCGCGACGGTGGGCGTGCCTCCCGTCCGGCGGGGCGCACCGGGGGCGTCGGGCTGGACCTCGAGCGGCCGGTTCGGGTCGTCGTCGTCCTCGTCGTCGAGTTCGCCGTTGCGGCGGCGGATGCGCTTCCGGACGCTGCGGAAGATGCCGAACCCGAACAGCGCGACGAGGCCGATCGCCGCGACGGCGGTGATGACGGTCTCCCACTGCGCCTGCACGTTGAGCTCGACGGTGGACGGCTGCGAGATCGTGACGCCGGTCGGTGTCGTCAGCGACATCGTCAGCGTGACCTTGCCGTTGGCGACCGAGCGGACCGGGACCGTCGCACGGGTGGAGGACTGCGGCTGGAGCTCGACCAGGATGTCGTTGCGGACGATGCGCAGGGCGGAGCTCGACGGCTGCACGGTGAGGCGCACCGTGACCGGGTACTCGGACCGGTTCCGGATCGACACCGGCAGCGACGAGCGGTCCCCGAGGAGCGTCAGGGAGCTCGAGTCCGGGATGCTCACCTCGCTCGTGGTCCGGGTCCAGTCCTGCACCTGGGAGTCGACGGCGGTGTCGAGCGCGTCCGGCTCCACCCGCCAGGCGTTCGAGGCGAGGGCGAGCAGGTCGAGGCGTGCGGGGGCGGTGACCACGACCGGGTCGTCGACGGCGGATGCGAAGCCGATCAGGTCACGCTCGGAGGCGACGAGGCGCCGGAGCTGCGCGAGGCGCTGCTCGCCGTCGTCGGCCGGCGCGAGGGTGAGCGAGCCAGCGGTCGCCTTCGCGGCCGTCGAGAGGTCGGCCGGGGCGACCCACGGCGTGCCCTCGATCGCGTCGAGCGCCTGGCCCAACCGCGCGGAGTCGTTCGGCCAGTCGCGCCCGAGGGTCAGCAGGACGGGGCTCGTGGCGGAGCCGGCCCGTGCGGCGGTCGCCATGGTGGCGGTGAGCTCCGCCATCGCCGCGTCCCAGCGCTGCTGGTCGGTGGCCCCGGCCGCGTCGCGCAGCAGGGCGGACATGCCCTGGTCGGAGACGAGCACGCGCTGGTCGCCGATCCGCTCCGACGCGGCGACGGTCGTGTCCGGACCGGCGGAGGTGTTGCCGCTCGAGACGATCGTCGTGTCCGTGCCGGCCTTCGCCAGGGCGGGCAGGTCGTCGGTGGCGACGGTGCCCTCGACGGGCCAGGAGACGTCGTCGAGCGACCAGGGGAAGTCGAGCAGGTCCCGGGTGGTGGGGAGGGTCGGTGCCGTCTCGGTGCCGGTGCTGCCGGCGGTGGCGTCGTCGGACGGGGTGGGTGCGTCGGACGGCGACGCCGTGTCGCCCGGGGTGGCGGAGGCCGTGGGACCCGTCGGGGTCGGCGTCGGGGTGCTCGCGCCGGGGAAGTGGTCCTCGTCGACCTGCTGGTCGAGGGAGATGACGCCCGGGATGCCGTCCGCACCCGCCTGCCGGAGCCCGGTGACGTCGGCGTCGGCCCACGGCAGCGCGAAGGTCTCGTTGCGGAGGCCCTCGAGCCGGTCGAGCCAGGCCGTCGCCGTCGACGGGGCGTCCTGCCCGAGGAGTCGGATCGACGCGATGATCCGCGGGTCGACCGCCACCGCGACGTTGTGGTCCTCCGCCGCGTCGAGCTGCTGCTGCAGCGTGCCGTCGACGGAGGTCGCGGCGGCCAGGGTGTTCGCGCCGATGACCCCGTCGGGGGTGGCGGGGAGCGTGACGGGCATCGCGACCGAGACGCCGAGCGGGGCCTGCTGGAAGTCCGGGTACCAGGTGACGGCGGACCGCGCGACGGCGGTGGTGTCGCCCGCGGTGTACTCGGCGGCGATGCGTCGGGCCCCGAAGGACGAGTACCCACCGAGTGCGACGTTGCCCGGCACGATGGTCACCGTCTGGGTCACCGTCCGGTGCGCCGGGACCGCCGGGACGTCCACGGTGTCCATCGGGGCGCCGAGGTAACCGGACGTGCTGGTGTCGTCGAGCCAGTCGGCGAGGACGTCGCGCGTGCTCTCGGACCGGAAGATGTCGAGCTCGGCCCGTCCCGCGGGGACGTCCCGGTCCGTGTCGTTCGTGACGGTGAGGGTGAGCTCGAGGTCCTCGTCGCGACGGACGATCCCGCGGTCCGCCGGTGCGATCGAGACGGTGGTCCGACCCTGGTCGGCGGCCGTCGGCTCGGCCGTCCGGGTGGTCGTGCCGGAGGCTGCGGTCTGCGTCGTCGAGGTCCCGGCTGCCAGGACGGCGTCGGTGGCCGCGGGCGTGGTGACGAGACCGATGGCGACGAGGGCCGTCGCTGCGGCGGCGAGCGTGGAGCGGAGGATCTGCATACAGGGAGGCCCGAGGGTCGGTTCCGGCCGAGCACGAGTGTACGAGGGGCAGACGGGGACGATCCCGTGGGCGCTCGGTCCGTGCAGAACTCGTGGACGGTCTTCTGGGAGGATGAGGTCCGTCATGCAGTCCGTTGCCCAGGCCGTCGAACGACTCGACGCACTCGCCGCCACCGAGCCCGTCGCCCTCCTCGCTCGGTCCTTCGCCGACGCCGGACACGAGCTGGCCCTGGTCGGCGGACCGGTGCGCGACGCCTTCCTCGGCCGCCCCGTGACCGACCTCGACTTCACCACGGACGCCACCCCCGAGCAGACGCTCGCGATCGTCGAGCCGATCGCGAGCGCGACCTGGGACGTCGGTCGGCAGTTCGGCACGATCGCCGCACGCATCCGGGGCGAGCAGGTCGAGATCACGACCTACCGCAGCGACGTCTACGACGGCGAGACGCGCAAGCCCGAGGTCGCGTTCGGCGACACCATCGAGGACGACCTGCTCCGCCGGGACTTCACGGTGAACGCGATGGCACTCCGACTCCCCCAGCGCGAGCTGGTCGACGTGCACGGCGGCGTCGAGGACCTGCTGGCGCAGCGCCTGCACACGCCCCAGGCCGCACCGGTGTCGTTCCGCGACGACCCGCTGCGGATGATGCGGGCCGCGCGCTTCACCGCACAGCTCGGCTTCACGGTGTCCGACGAGGTCCGGGACGCCATGACCGCGCTCGCCGACTCGATCGACATCGTCTCCGCCGAGCGCGTGCGGGACGAGCTGGTCAAGCTGCTCGACACGTCGGACCCGGTCCCCGGGATCCGGCTCCTCGTCGACACCGGCCTGGCCGAGCGGTTCCTGCCGGAGCTGCCGGCGATGCGGCTCGAGATCGACGAGCACCACCACCACAAGGACGTCTACGAGCACTCGCTCATCGTGCTCGAGCAGGCCATCGGGTACGAGGTCGAGCGGCACCCGGGCGAGGCGCCCGACACGGTGCTGCGGCTCGCGGCGCTCCTGCACGACATCGGCAAGCCAGCCACCCGGAAGCTCGAGCCCGGCGGGGCGGTGAGCTTCCACCACCACGACCTGGTCGGGTCGAAGCTCGCGAAGAAGCGACTCCGGGCGCTGCGCTTCGACAACGACACCATCGCCGCGGTCGCCCGCCTGATCGAGCTGCACCTGCGGTTCTTCGGCTACACCGAGGGCGCCTGGACCGACTCGGCCGTGCGCCGGTACGTGCGGGACGCCGGTCCCCTGCTCGAACGGCTCCACGAGCTGACCCGCTCCGACGTGACCACCCGGAACCGGCGGAAGGCCGACCGGCTGGGCTTCGCGTACGACGACCTCGAGGCACGCATCACGACCCTGGCCGACCAGGAGGAGCTCGACGCGATCCGCCCGGACCTGACGGGCGACGACATCATGCGGATCCTCGACATCTCGCCGGGACGCGCCGTGGGCGAGGCGTACCGGTACCTGCTCGAGGTCCGGATGGACGAGGGACCCCTCGGCGCGGACGAGGCCGAGGCCCGCCTGCGCGCCTGGTGGGCCGAACGCGACGCGACCGCCTGAGTGTCGCGGGACCGCCTGGCGGGCCGGAGCCGCTCTGCACAGCCGGTGGCGCGCCTCCAGGCCGTGAGCTAGGCTAGTGGGGTTGTCCACGCGCTCCTGCGTGTCCGGACACATGCATCAACCCTCCTGCTCCGGGAACCGCCCGGAGCCGCCGAGACCAAAGGAGGTGGGTTCCGCATGCACCAGTACGAACTGATGGCGATCCTCGACCCCGAGATCGACGAGCGCACCGTCGCTCCCAGCCTGGACAAGTTCCTCGCGGTCATCCGCAACGACGGTGGCACCGTCGACAACGTGGACGTCTGGGGCCGTCGTCGCCTGGCCTACGAGATCGCGAAGAAGTCCGAGGGCATCTACGCCGTCGTCGACTTCACCTCGAGCCCCGAGGCCGCCAAGGAGCTCGACCGTCAGCTCGGTCTCTCCGAGGCCGTGCTCCGCACGAAGGTCCTCCGCGCAGAGGAGGCGATCGCCCAGGTCGCCGCCCAGAAGCAGCGCGACGAGGCCCGTGCGGCCCGCAAGGCCGCCAACGCGACCGCGACCGCCGAGTAGCTCATGGCCGGCGAAACCGTCATCACGGTGGTGGGCAACCTCACCGCGGACCCCGAGCTGCGCTACACGCAGAACGGGCTCGCGGTGGCGAACTTCACCATCGCATCCACCCCTCGCACGTTCGACCGTCAGGCGAACGAGTGGAAGGACGGCGACGCGCTGTTCCTCCGGGCGAGCGTGTGGCGCGAGTTCGCCGAGCACGTGGCGGGCTCGCTGACGAAGGGCATGCGCGTCATGGCGCAGGGCCGTCTGCGTCAGCGCTCCTACCAGGACCGTGAGGGCCAGCAGCGCACGAGCATCGAGCTCGAGGTCGACGAGATCGGCCCGTCGCTCCGCTACGCGACCGCACAGGTCACCCGTGCCGCGGGTGGCTCCGGTGGCGGTCGTGGCCAGGTCGGTGGCGGCAACGCCTCCGGTGGCCAGGGCGGCAACGGCGGCTGGAACGGCAACAGCAACAACAGCGGCGGCGGTCAGTCGGACGCACCGTGGTCGCCCCAGGGCGGCCAGCAGGGTGGCAACGCACAGTCGAACGACGTGTGGAGCCAGCCCGGTGGCTCGTACGACGACGAGACCCCGTTCTGATCCTCAGCGGTCTGACGGACACACAACTTCTTCTTCTCTAAGGAATCACAATGGCTGGAAAGAGCACCGGCGACCGCCGGAAGCCTCGCGGCAAGGGCGGCAAGAACGCCGCTCCCGCGAAGTCGATCAAGGTCGGCGTCATCGACTACAAGGACGTCGCGACCCTGCGCAAGTTCATCTCGGAGCGTGGCAAGATCCGCGCCCGTCGCATCACCGGCGTCTCCGTCCAGGAGCAGCGCCTCATCGCCCGTGCCGTGAAGAACGCCCGTGAGATGGCGCTCCTCCCCTACGCCGGCTCCGGCCGCTGATCGGAGGACTTCCCATGTCGAAGCTCATCCTCACCCACGAGGTCTCCGGCCTCGGTTCCGCCGGTGACGTCGTCGACGTCAAGAACGGCTACGCCCGCAACTACCTCATCCCCCAGGGCTTCGCCGTCGCGTGGTCCAAGGGCGGCGAGAAGCAGGTCGAGTCGATCCGTGCGGCCCGTGCCGCTCGCGAGCTCGCCACCATCGAAGAGGCCCAGGACCTCAAGATGAAGCTCGAGAACGCGACCATCAAGCTGACCGTCAAGGCCGGCAAGGACGGTCGTCTGTTCGGCTCCGTCCGTCCGGGCGACGTCGCCGACGCCGTCCAGGCGCAGGGCGTCGGCTCGCTCGACAAGCGCAAGGTCGAGGTCCCCGCGACCATCAAGACCGTCGGTGACCACGAGGCCACCGTCCGCCTGCGCGAGGACATCACCGCGGTGATCTCCCTCCAGGTCGTCGCCGCCAAGTAGGGCAGCGCCACCACCGTCGAAGGGCGGGTCTCCTCCGGGAGGCCCGCCCTTCGTCGTGCCCGCGGGTCGCGTCTGTCGGACGGCCGGGTGTGCACGTCGTGTTCATCGCCGACGCGTGCTGCGGAACTCCAGGTGAACAACCCTCGAACACCCCCGTTCGGGGGCATCCCCGCCGGTACCGTCGTCTCGGCTTCCGGTACCGGAGGCGAACGACATCGAGACCAGGAGCACGACATGCCCAACTTGAACGTCACCTACGGCGAGATGCAGGACGCCGCGACCCGACTCGTGAACGGTGAGCAGGACATCACCTCGAAGCTGCGTGAGCTGAAGGCCCTCGTCGACTCGCTGATCAGCGGCGGCTACGTCACGGACCAGTCGTCGGTCGCGTTCGGCAGCTCGTACCAGGAGTTCAACGACGGCGCGACGAAGACCATCGAGGGTCTCGAGGGCATGTCGATGTACCTCAACAA